>JAQVPY010000009.1 GCA_028701815.1 Bacteroidales bacterium
CTCGGATAACCGATACGCGTCTCCATACCTGTAGCATATTCCGTAAGCTGTGCTGCGTGTTTCAACAAAGAGCCACCACCCGTCAGCACTATACCGGCTATCATATTCTTTTCATAACCCGACTTCTTTATCTCGGCATGAACAAGACCTATTATCTCCATCATCCTCGCCTGAATGATCTTCGATAGATTCTTCACGGAAATCTCTTTCGGAGCTCTCCCACGAAGACCCGGAATCGAAACGATCTCTTCAACATCTTTCTCATTCGACAAGGCAGAGCCGAATTTAACCTTTAAGTCTTCGGCATACTTCTTAATGATGCCAAATCCCATCTTTATATCTTCAGTGATAACTTCACCTCCAAAAGGAATAACAGCGGTATGTCTTATCAGTCCATTCTGAAAGACAGCAACATCCGTTGTCCCACCACCTATATCTACAAGTACTACGCCCTCATCCTTCTCTTCTTTGCTCAATACAGCTGAAGCTGAAGCAATGGGCTCAAGTATCAGCGATTGTAATTTAAGATTCGACTTGGTGACACAGCGATTGATGTTTCCTACAGCTGTGGCCTGAGCTGTGATGATATGAAAATTAGCCTCAATAGAAGTACCTAACATTCCAACAGGGGCAATTACCCCCGACTCATTGTCAATGGTATATTCCTGCGGGATAATGGATATAATCTCTTCCCCCGCACATAATGCGAGACGCTTCCTGACATCCTGGACAAAAGCTGTTATGTCAGCAGCTTTGATTACATCATCATTTCCATCTCTTCTCATGGAATCACGATGCTGCCTGCTTTTGATAAATTGACCGGCAATACCGACATTGACATCATGAATGCTGACATTGGACAACTCCTCCGCTTTTTTGATAGCTTTCATGATCGAGTCTATCGTCTGTTCTATATTTAAAACAGCACCGCGCTTTACCCCTAAAGACTCCGTGTTTCCAAACCCAAGGACATCTATTTTTCCCTGTTCGTTTTCTTCACCGACTACTACAGCTATTTTTGTAGTACCGATGTCAAGACCTACAATAATATCCGACTTTCCCATATTTATCATTTTTTATTATTAATTGCTACTACCTGACCTTTATAATCCAAATTATAAGACTCATACTGATACATCTGCTCGTCCTCTTTCGCCGCCATACAGAAATATTCCAAATTCGACGACTTCTCTTCCAAATTGTCTAATGTGCCTATAAAAACCGGCGACGGTAAATCCGTTACGAGCATCGCTACCCTGTCGTCATTTGATATCTGAACTTCCATCACCCTATTGCTTAAAAAGGTATCTTCATATATAAACATCACTAATTTAGCAGCTTGCCTTATTATAGACTTATTGGTATTTACACCGTTTATGACAATTCTCCCCCCTATCATCATCAACTCCCTGCCATTGTATAGCGAAGAAGTAATGATGTCCCCCGCATCGGTGATATATATATTGTCCTTGTCTGCCACTTTTAACTTTGCCACCGGCACCTTCTGCTCAATATGAATAATTAACTTGCCGTCTACACCACTCGAAATCACCAGTTTATCCATGTCTATCGCCTCAACTGACTCCAGTGTATGACGTATGTTGCTGTCGTCGAAATCCTTTAGCGAACTGTTGAGTACCTCATTGATGTTTGCCTCCAAAAGCTCAGCTATTACTGCCTCATCAAGCATCACCCTGTCATCAGGACATGCTATATCCAACGATACTACCTTTACCACCCGACTATTGTAACTCTTCATGCTGAAATACAACAACACGATTACGCCAACAATAAAGATGGCCGATACTATCTGCAATAATATTTTCACAAACTTCTTCATTTTACTCTCAATGTTTCACAAATTGTATCTATAGACTTATCTATGTCACCGGCGCCTATAGTCAAAAAGACATCTGCTTTACTGTCCTTAACTCTCTCCGCGACCTGATCTTTTCTAACCACTTCACATATCCCACTCGTAATATGCTGCGCTAATGCCGAAGAGGTAATCCCCGGAATAGGCAACTCGCGTGCAGGATATATATCCAAAAGATATACTTCGTCACATTTAGATAACGCCTCCGCCATGGGCAACATAAAATCACGCGTGCGCGAATATAAATGCGGCTGGAAAAAAGCACATATCTTCGACTTCTTGTATACCTCTTTTACCGTGTCAATGAAATGAGACATTTCTACCGGATGATGGGCATAATCGTCGATATATACCCGCTTCCCATCATTATACCTGATGTCAAAACGCCTCTTTACCCCTTCGAAACTCTGCATTGCAACCTCTATATCCTTCGGATCAATACCTAACGACAAGGCCACACCACACGCAGCAGTATAGTTTTCTATATTATATATGCCAAAGAATGGCATACAAGAAAATTTAAGTTCTGCGCTATTATAGCAAAGAGAAACATTAAGTTTCCCGTCTACATATTCATAGTCTCTTACGTTTAACTTAGCCTCATCACAGAATCCATAAGTATTATCGGCAGCAAAATATTTAGCATACTTACAGTTGATAAAGCGTTTACTCACATAAACCTTATCGACAAATTCCCGATAAGCCTCAAGCATATTTTCAAAAGAGCCATATACATCAAGGTGATCCGGGTCTACAGCATTCACCACAGCGATATTTGGATGGAGGTTAAGAAACGACCTATCGTATTCATCAGCCTCTACAACTACAACTTTCGCGTCATCTTTAAGATAAAGGTTGCCGTTGATGTTTTTACATATTCCACCGACAAAGGCATCAGCCGACACGCCACAATGATTCAAGATATGTGCCAACATGGCTGTCACCGTGGTCTTTCCATGCGTTCCAGCCACCGCTATACAAAACGAATGATAGGTTATCAGCTCAAGTATCTGCGATCTTTTCATGACAGGCAAGGTAGAATGCAAAGCATAATTGAGTTCTGCATTATCAAGATGGATAGCCGGCGTATAAATTATAACATCCACGTTCTGAGGAATATGATTAACATCTTCTTCATAAAACACGTTTATGCCCTTCATTTCCAGAATATCGGTAATAGAAGAATGCGCTTTGTCGTATCCCGACACAGCACATCCTTTCGCATAGAAATACTGTGCGATGGCGCTCATTCCTACACCCCCGATACCTATAAGGTAAATGCTCCGTATTTTATTAATATCCATCATTGTAATATTGTGTCAACAATTTTATTTACCGCATCCGGTAATGCCATTTTTTTTATATTCTCCGACATCTCTTTTAATTTGTCTTCGTCATTAATCAACTCTCTCAGCAGTGACAGCATTTCGCTATCGACCTTAGAATTTTCCACCATCATGGCAGCATCTTTATTTACCAAAGCCATCGCATTAACCATCTGATGGTTTTCTGCAGCGGTAGGCAACGGGACGAATACAGAAGGCAGCCCTACTATCTCCAATTCCGAGATTGCTATGGCTCCCGCGCGTGAAATGACTAAATCAGCTATTCCATACGCGTAGTCCATTCTGTTCACAAAATCGAGACATTTTATATTCTCTATCCTATTTGCTGCTATTGCAGCCTTGGCTGTCTCGAAAAACGATTTACCGGTCTGCCATACTATATTTGCCTCAAGGCAAGCATAACCATTGATATTATTGGCTATTGCTTCGTTTATTGCCAAGGCGCCCTGACTCCCTCCGACGAAAAAGATAACCGGTTTGTCTTTAGGAAGGTTAAAATACGCGTAGGCTTCATCGGTTTTTCTTTTGATAGTGAGGATGTCTTTTCTAACAGGGTTACCTGTCATTATTATTTTATCTTCCGGGAAATATTTTCCGAGGCCCTCGTAAGCAACACATATTGCAGACGCATGGCTTGCAAGCATTTTATTTGTCTTCCCCGGCAGAGAGTTCTGCTCCTGGATGACGGTTCTTACCTTAAGCATAGAGGCTGCTTTAAGCACCGCTCCGCTTGCATATCCCCCCACGCCTATCACCGTTTCCGGTTTAAACTTCCGGACAATCCTTCTCGCCTTAATCACGCTCAGGACAAACTTGATCATAACAGGTATATTGTTCAATACAGAGCCGCGTCTGATTCCGGAGACGTTCAAGCCTATTATCTTATATCCCGCCCGAGGAACTTTTTCCATCTCCATGTGTCCGTCAGCTCCGATAAACAATATCTCCGCTTCAGGAACTCGTTCTTTCAAACCGTTTGCTATGGCTATGGCCGGGAAAATATGCCCGCCTGTTCCGCCGCCACTTATTATATATCTGTTCTTAATTGCTTTCATAGTGTTGTTGTTGTTGTTGTCTCAATATTATTATTAGCGGCGACATTTTGAATAATGCCCACTGCCATACATAGCATCAAAAAAGAGCTCCTTCCGCGACTGATAAACGGCAGCTGCTGTCCCGTCACAGGTATCAGTCCCACACAAACCATCATGTGCACAAATGCCTGGAAGACTATCAGGAATCCAAGACTGAACGCCAGATATTTTCCGAACAAATCTCTTGTATTAATAGATATTTTCACAACTCTAAACATAAACGCGACATAGATTATGAGTACAAACACGCCTAAAATCATACCGCCTTCTTCTACAAGACAGCTATAGACATAGTCTTTATCTCTATTATCGAGCAGCCATTTCACCTTTCCGTTTCCGGGAAATGTTCCGAACAGCCCGCCGTTTCCTACCGCCGTTCTCGGGTCATCGACGATTATCGTCTCCTCACCGCTTACGGGGTCAGTAACTATCACCGTCTCCTGTCCTTTAGAATATGTGTTGAAACGCGACTTCCATGTATCCATGCGCTGTCCTCCGACAAGAACGTAAATCGCAAGTGCTACAACGGCTACGCCGCAAACTGTTAGCAGATACTTGCCCTTAACATTTGCCATAAGAAGGATAAAAAACGTAGGCACGGCGATGATGATTACCGAAGACAGGTTCTGTGGCAGGATAAGGCCCATCATCACCACTAACGGCAGCATCAGATATATGATACAGTCCTTCCATGATGAATTAATATCGCTTATCTTATTAGCGCACAAATAACTTACCATTATCATAGTAAACATCTTAGCCACCTCTATAGGTTGGAAGCTGAAAAATTTCATGTCGATAGTTCTGTGTGCTTCGCCGCCTTCTATTCCCACAAAAGGAAGGACAATCAAAGAGACTATGCTGATTGCCACACCTGCAAACGAGAACCACTTAAAGAGTTTTTTATTATAACTTAAATTTTCAAAGAGCACAAGGATGACAAAGCCTATGATAACGGTAAACACCTGTCCGAGCAACGCGTTCCATGGTCCGTTTACGCTGCCCGACGTACTTGCTACTGCCACAAATGATACAAGTGCCAGCATAATAAGTATCGCATAAATACCTCTATCTCCCTTGAAGACTTTATTCATCGTTATAGTTTGTTTACTGATTTCTTAAAAGCTATGCCTCTCTCCTTATAATCGGAATAAACATCGTTTGGTGTACTTGTCGGCGACAGAAGAACAGCATCGCCACTATCGCACAGGTTAAAGGCCTTAAAAACCGCATCTTCCATAGAAGAGGCCACATACATTATATCCATAATATCTCCAAAAGCCTGCTCAGCTTTTCTGTTTCTTGAGCCGACACATATAATAGCTTTTACTTTTTTCTTTACGATATCATGCAATTTGGAGTAATCGCAACTTGCGCCATCGCCTTCTATCAGCCATACTGTCGGTTTAAGCATGTCTTCCAATGCATACCAGGTAGCGTTAACTGTCTCTGCGCGAGAGTCGTTGATAAAATCGATATTGTGGACAGATGCCACAAATTCTAAACGGTGTTCCTGATTAAAGAAATCTTCGAATGAACTTCTCAGGTTGCCGTTACGCATTTCAACAAGCTTTGATGAAATCGAAGCCGCCATGGAACTATAGACTTTCGGCCTTCCCTGAATTGCTAATTTTTCTAAATTCATAATATCTGTTTTTTATAATTATTATCTGAGTTTCAATGTTACGAGTGACAATACGGCAAGCATGACGCTGATGATGATGAATCTCGTCACAATCTTCGATTCATGGTATCCTTTTTTCTGAAAATGATGATGCAGCGGTGCCATCAGAAAGACTCTTCGTCCCACACCGAATTTCTTTTAGGTAATTTTAAACCAAAATCTTTGAATGATAACCGACAAGCCTTCGACAAGGAATACGCCGCACATCAAGGGCAGAATCAGTTCTTTTCTTACGAGAACAGCAAAAACTGCGATAATACCGCCTAAAGCCAAACTGCCGGTATCGCCCATAAACACTTGTGCCGGATAAGCATTATACCACATAAAGCCGATACACGCACCGACAAAAGCCGCTATATATATAGTCAGCTCGCCGACATCAGGTATTAGCATAATATTCAAATAATTAGCAAATATAGCATTACCCGAAATCCAAGCAAAGATGGCAAGAGTGCCCCCTACTACTGCTGATGTCCCGGTAGCTAGTCCGTCTATGCCATCAGTAAGATTTGCGCAATTGGAAACTGCAACAACTATAAATATTATAATAGGTATAAAGATAAGAAACGCCCATTTATATCTTCCTTCTCCTAAGAAAAACAAAATATCACTGTAATTCCATTCATTTCCTTTAATAAACGGGATTGTGGTACTGATATCTTTTGTCGCTTCGGAATAAGCAGTATTACCGATAGTCTCCTTCATTGCGCTGTCTTCCGTTACATTGGTAGACACGACCACTTCGGCAGGGACGCGCTCTTTGATCACTATGTCAGGATGCCAAAACATCATAGCACCGACAAAAATCCCAAGAGCCACCTGACCGAGAACTTTAAATTTACCAGCAAGACCTTCTTTATGTTTTCTGAAAACTTTGATATAGTCGTCGATAAATCCAATAAGCCCAAGCCACACTGTTGCGACAAGCATAATAATGATATATATATTGTCAAGTCTGGCAAACAGAAGTACCGGCAGCAGTATCGAGATAAGGATAATAAGTCCGCCCATCGTAGGTGTACCTTCTTTAGCCTTCTGTCCTTCGAGTCCGAGGTCGCGTACGGTCTCCCCTACCTGTTTCCTCTTTAAGAAGTTTATTATCTTCTTCCCGAAGATCATCGAAATAATCAAAGAAAGAATTACGGACATCCCGGCTCTGAAGGAGATATAATTAAATAGCCCCGCGCCAGGGAAATCAAATATCTTTTCTAAATAATTAGCCAAATAATACAACATCTTATCTCTCTTTTAATTATTATCGTTTAATTCTTTTGATATAATCTCAACATCATCAAAATGATGTTTAACGCCCTTTATCTCCTGATACTTTTCGTGCCCTTTTCCGGCTACGAGCAGAATATCTGTAGGAGTTATCATTTTCAAGGCTGCCTTTATAGCCTGCTCTCTATCTGTGATACACAAAGTTTTCCTTTTATCCACCACATCAATCCCTTTCATAATATCGGCTATAATAGCGTCAGGATCTTCAGACCGCGGATTATCTGATGTTACAATAATCATATCAGCATATTTCACACTCACAGCACCCATTTCCGGACGTTTTGTGGTGTCTCTGTCGCCGCCGGCCCCAAACACACATATCACTCTCTGAAACTCATCAAATTCTTTCAGCACCTTCAGCACATTCTCCAGTGCATCGGGAGTATGAGCGTAATCGACAATCACCGACAATCCGGCTTTATTAGGTACAAGTTGAAATCTACCTTCGGCTCCCTTGAGATTACTTATATGTTCAGCTATCACATCTTCGTTTTCCACTTTAGAGACGACAGCCGTAGCATATACGGCGAGCTGGTTATAGACATTAAACGTACACGGCAGAGGAAGCCACATTTCCTTTGAGTTAATCTGAACAAGGGTCCCCATCATCTGACTTTCCAGCACCTTCGCATGGAAGTCGGCCATATTTCTCACGCCGTAAGTATAAACTTTAGCACGGGTATTCGCTGTCATCACGAGACCATTTTTATCGTCTACATTTGTTATGGCAAAAGCATCTTCCGGCAACATATCGAAAAACATCTTTTTCGCTGCAATATATTGAGGGAAAGTCTTATGATAGTCGAGATGATCGTGAGTGATATTTGTAAAGATTCCCCCTGCGAAGGTCAGACCGGCGATTCTTCTCTGATGAGCCGCATGTGAGCTAACTTCCATAAAGCAGAAATCGCAGCCTTTTTTTGTCATCTCATTCAACAACTCATTCAATGATACCTGATCCGGTGTAGTACGAACAGAAGGATAGGAGACATTGTCTATAACGTTCTTAACTGTCGACAGCATCCCGCAGCAATATCCGAGAGAGGTAAACAAGTTATAGAGCAGAGTAACGACAGTCGTTTTTCCGTTAGTTCCGGTAACGCCGATAAGTTTCAACTTCGATGAGGGGTTGTCGTAGAAATTAGATGCGACTATTCCGGCGGCTTTTGCGCTGTCGGCTACCTGTACATAACAAACATTATCTGCGAGAGTTTTCGGGAGCTCTTCGCAAACAATCATTGAAGCGCCACTTTCAATGGCAGAGGAGATATATTTATGTCCGTCGTTTTCATAACCGTTGATGGCTATAAAAACGCTGTCAGACTTCACTTTTCGTGAGTCAATACAAACGGCTGCAAACTCCTGCGGCAATGTTCCAACAAGTTTTTTTATCTTAATATTTTCAAGTAAGCCATTCATATTTATTCGTTTATCATTATTGTTTTTGTATTAAACAGGCGCGGATCAGTGCCGGCAATTTTATCAGCCACCTCACGGACTACTGGCGCCGCCACAGTAGAAGCGAAATAACCATGTCGCGGCTCTATCACTAAAACATATATTGTATATATGGGGTTCTCGGCAGGAAAATATCCCACAAAGCTCGCATTATGCGCGTCCGCAGAGGCTCTCACCTGTGACGTTCCGGTTTTACCTGCAAAAGAATAAGGCGCGTCCTTAAATGCAGTTTTTGCCGTTCCGCTGACAACGACTTCTCTCAACATTTCGCGCGCCATTGCTGCCACACGAGGAGTACATATAGTATCTATCACCACTATCGGCATCTCTACGGCCGGCTGTTTTTTATTTCCAAGAATTTCCTTCACAAACCTCGGCTTCAGATATACGCCGTCGTTTGCGACAGCATTATAAAAAGCCGCTATATGAATCGGAGCGAGCAAAACCTCATAGCCGTAAGACATTTTATGCAGACTTCCCTTCCACCATGTTCTTCTATTGGTAATACTGTCGACTTTTGTCAGATAGTTCAAGTCGGGTTTCCCTTCTCCCTGCAACTCAAGGCCCAACTTTTCATCGAGGTGAAATTTGTGCAGACCATCAATAAACTGCTGCGGATTATTCTTATAACATTCATATATGAGTTTTGAAGTACCCACATTCGAGGAATGTGCAAGCACCTCTTTCACAGTCATAATATCCTTATCGAACTTATGATCGTCACGAATATTCATCCCGAAAAGGGTGACAGGGTCTTTTACATTCACCTTGCTGTCAAGTGTAATCTTATCGTCGGCAAGCGCTGCCATCAATGACGAAAGCTTAAAAACAGAGCCGGGATGATGCATGTGACTGATTGCAATATTTAAATCGTCATAATATCTTGCCGGATGTGCCGAATCTTGTCGAAGATTAATCATAGCCTTAACATCGCCGGTAGCCACTTCGAGAACGATAACGCAGCCGCCTTTAGCCTCGGATATTTGCATCTGTTTCATCAATGCTATATAAGCGAACTCGTTAATGTCGGCATTAATTGTGGTCACAACATCGCGTCCGCGCATCGGGATATAATCTGCATTTAAATCGGCAGGTCGCAGATAACCCCTAAATTTTATTGTAGAATAAGTTACCGTTTCACCCTTTAACTCTTCATTATATGCTCCGACAATACCTTTATCCTTGTCTTTGTCGGCACCTGTTTCTTCAGCAGTCCTATGATACCCTACGGTGATCGCTCCAACCGGACCTGTAGTACGTATCATCCCGAACTTCTTCTCCGTGATAAGGCCGCCATTATACTTTGGCTTATCAAAAAATGGAAACGACCTCATAACATCAAGTTCCTGGAAAGAGACGTTATCTGCTATCTTAACATATCTGCGATTATTGTTATAACCGTCGACAAGAATAGACTTATACGATTGCCCTGCACGTTTAAACGGATACTTGTTATTAAGGTACCTCTTATCAAGATGACGGGCAAGATTAGTCGGATTATATATACTTAACAGAGAGTCTTTTTTATGTTCACGTTTTATGGAGAGGAGTTCCGCATTTTCAGCATTAACCCGCCTCATCCTCTTGGTAAAACCGCGAGATTCGGTTTTTTTCTTCAAAGCAGGCTTTATTATTACGCTGTCGACATATCTATGAGCGGTTTCAGCATCCCAACGCACATCATATTCCGGAGAAGAATATGCGAGCATCGTAACACCGTCATCAGCATAAACGTTTCCGCCGATACCTTCTCTGCTGCGTTCGCCCTGAACATCCTCTATCACAGCTTTTGACATCTCTCTGCCATGAGCTATAACGATGTAAGACATTTTAATGACGATAGTCACAGCTGCCAGGACAAAAGCCAGGCATATCACTAATATCATTTTATTTACTCTTTCCATCGCGTTTATGAACTTTTATTAATGTAGGCTGTGAATACACTTCTCTATAATCTGCCTGCTCTCCAAAGACATCTTCAAACAGATACTCGGGAGTGGTATATAATTGTATCTTTGCTTTTAAATCATTATTTCGGGCGTTTCGCTTTTCAAGGATATCGCTCATTTCATTAATCTTCCTGACTCTCTTGACAGGCTCATATTTCAGCCCCACATAGATAAGTATCAGACAAACACAATAAAGGATAAACCACAGAGGACTTCTTCTCAGATTACGGGAAAAGAAATAATCGCCCGAGAACAGACTCTTCATCCATTTCCAGATGGGAGCCTCTCTACGAAAGGTCTTCTTCCTTCCCACCTTGTCTGTTGCCTTGGGCGCCGTTTCTTTTTTCCGAACGTTTGCCATGTTATATCCTTTCGACTACTCTTAGTTTTGCGCTTCTCGCTCTTGAATTATTCTCTATCTCCTCGTCCGAGGGAACTATCGGCTTACGCGTAACCATCTTAAACGGTGTAAGTTTGTTGCCATAAAAATCCTTATACTCGTTTCCCTCGAGATTACCTGTCTTAAAAACATTCTTCACGAGTCTGTCCTCAAGAGAATGATAGCTGATAATAGCTATGATTCCACCCGATTTGACTACCGATGAAAGCTGAAGAAGCATCTCACCGAGTGCATCCAACTCTTTGTTGACTTCTATCCTGATGGCCTGAAACACCTGCGACACATATTTGAACTCCTTGTTTCTCGGAGCCACCTTTTCAGCAATTTCTTTCAACTCGGCAGTTGTTTCGATTAATTTATCCTGTCTGTATCTTACTATTCTGTCTGCAAGAACATTAGCCTTTAATATCTCCCCGTATTCGTTGAAGATGTCAAGGAGCTGCTCCCGCGAATAAGTGTTTATCACATCTTTGGCCGATATTCCTGAAGAATTGTTCATCCTCATGTCAAGATCGCCATCCTTCCTGATAGAAAATCCCCTCTCGGCAGTGTCTATCTGATGGGATGATATCCCGAGATCGGCAATAACGCCGTCTACGGGCATCACATCAAAATACCTCAGATAATTCCACAAATATCTGTAATTCTGATTAACGAAGATCACCCGCTTATCATCGGGTACATTTGCTAACGCATCTTCATCAATATCAAAGGCGATAAGCTTTCCCGACTCATCAAGTTTTTCAAGTATATGTTTTGCGTATGTTCCACCACCAAGAGTCAAGTCGACATAAACCCCCGACGGGTTCTTTACGAGTTGCTCCACACATTCATTAAGCAATACGGGATTATGGTACATAGCGCATAAGTGTTTTATTGTTTATTCTGATTATTAGGTTTCAATTGTGAAATTACATTGGCATATTTGTTCGAAGCAAACTCTTTGGAAACTTCCTTCAGATGTTCTTCATAATCCTTCTCTCCCCAAACCTGATATCTGTTCATCATGGGCACCATCCTTACATTTCTCTCAAGAGCAATCAGCGTAATAAGATCCTTGGGAATCAAAATCCTGTTCGACTTATCCATTTCCACACTCGCCGTACCTGCGGTAAATGCAAGAAAAAAATCGTTGTCATCCGGATTAAAACTGTTGAGATTGGCATTCAACCTCTCCAATTCTTTGTCCCATTCCGAACTAATATAAAGCTCAAGACAAGGATAAAACAGACTTCTTTTAACGACAAAACCCGCATCCGCCAAGTCACCTAAACTCTTGCGAAACTTAGCAGGCACAGGTATTCTACCGTTCTCATCCATCGTACAATAATATGTCTCTTTTGCTACAAACATTACCTTATCAAAATTTTTTGTAAAGATATAATATTATTTTCCATTTTTTACCATTTTTATCCTTTTTTTACCATATTTTTTTATTAACAATTTTTGGGTACTTATAAACATGTTGTAAACAACAAATCAACACATTAGGGTATTATGAGGGTTTTTTGACAACTTTTGAAAAAAACATGTATATTTGCGCGTTAATAAATGTCTTAAAAGATGAAAGAGATAGACATAAAAGAGATCCTGAAAGCGAAAGCGCCGAAAAAAGCGGAGAAGATACCCGGATTTGTATATTCCATTATCAACAAAATACTATGTGTCAGACAAATAAATGACCATCTTAGAAAATATGGGGATTTAATGGGAATAGAATTCGTCAGAAAGAGTCTGTATTCTATGGCCGGCGCAAAACTCGAAGTGTCGGGACTGGATAATCTGACTAAAAGCGACCGAATTATTGTAGCCTCCAACCACCCCTTAGGCGGTCTCGACGGTCTCGCATTGATAGAGGCGGCTTACACGGCTCGTCCCAACCTTGTCTTTCCTGTAAACGACTTTCTGATGTTTGTCCCAAACCTTAGAGAGTTCTTTATACCCATTAATAAAGTTGGAAAAAATTCACGCACATCCTCCATTCAACTCACGGAAGCCTTCAACTCCGACAAGACCATCCTGTATTTTCCCGCGGGACTGTGTTCACGGAAAATTAAAGGCAAAATTACCGACCTCGAATGGAAAAAGACCTTTATCAAACAAGCCGTGCTCACACAACGCGACATAGTGCCGACTTATATCAACGGAAGAAATTCCAACTTCTTCTACAACATCGCAAAAATCAGAAAATTTTTTAAAATCAAATTTAACATAGAAATGATGCTTCTCCCCCGAGAGATGTTCCGCCAAAAAAATAAAACCATTAAAATCACTTTCGGCGAACCTATACACTGGCAGACTTTCGACAGCTCTAAAACCGAAAAACAATGGGCAGAATATGTCAAATCTATAGTATTCAATAAATTAAAAAATCTTAAATCAGAAGCATAATGAAAAACATAATACCCCCTATAGATAAACAAATAATCTGTGCCGAACTCGATAAAGTTACGCAGTTACAATGTAATAATTATCAAGGTCACCTAACATACATCTTCCGCAACGACGAATCGCCGATATTGATGGAAGAAATAGGCCGTCTTAGAGAGATCACCTTTCGCCACGCAGGCGGCGGAACAGGTAAAGCAGTCGATATTGACGAATACGACACTAATGAGAAGCCTTTTACCCAACTAATTATCTGGAACCCCAAATCTAAAGAAATCATGGGCGGATACAGATACCTCATAGGTCCCGATATCACCATAAAAGACGGCATTATGCAGACCCCTACCGGCGAACTCTTTAAAGGCTCCGATGCTTTCTACAAAACAATAGTCCCCCGAATGTTGGAACTCGGCAGATCCTTCGTTATCCCCGACTATCAGGCCAGCGGTTCTACCCGCAAGGGAATCTTCGTACTCGAAAATCTATGGATAGGCCTCGGCGCCGTTGCCATGAAACACTCCGATATAGACTACTTCTTCGGAAAGTTTACCATGTACACTACTTATAATACCCTCGCAAGAGACTTCCTTCTTAATTTCTTGTATAAATATTTTCCGCAAGATAACGAAACCCCCTGCACTCCCTTCGAACAAATAAAATTCTTGACGCCACAAAACACCCTCGACGAACCTTTCTTGTGGAACGACTATAAAAGCGACTATAAAACCCTGAACGCTCTCGTTAAAAGCCTTCATGAAGTTATCCCGCCTCTCGTCAATTCTTACATGAATCTTTCGCCGACTATGCAAGTTTATGGCACATGTATTAACCACCATTTCGGCGACGTAGAGGAAACCGGAATCCTGATTAAAATCAGCGATATTATCGAAGATAAACTTTTACGATACGGATTGATAGATAAAAAAAGAAAATAATCATGGAGGTAAAATCCGCAAAATTTGTTTCAAGCTCGGAAAAAATAAGCCAATGCCCGACAACCGGTCTCCCGGAATTTGCCTTCATAGGCAGATCTAATGTTGGCAAATCTTCCCTGATAAACAGTATTACAAATGTAAAAAAACTGTGCAAGACCTCGGCAACCCCAGGGAAAACACGACTTATCAATCACTTTCTGATAAATGAAGATTGCTATTTCGTCGACTTGCCAGGATACGGATACGCAAAAGTCAGCAAAGACCAGCGGAAAAAACTGGAACTCATGATCTCTTCATATATTCTAAACCGCAAAGAGCTTCGTAAACTTTTTATCTTACTCGACTCGCGCCACAAACCGATGGAAATTGACCTCGTATTTATAGAAAATATAATTGATTCTAATGTGCCTTTTGCCCTCGTGCTGACTAAATGCGACAAAATTTCTGCAACACTCCGCAATAAACATATTAAACTGTTTAGAGAAAAAGTCAACGAGCTCTCTCACGGGATATCTAATTGCGAAATTATCGCCTCTTCCTCTCAAACTAAAGAAGGACGCCTCGAATTATTGTCGCTCATCGATTAATTACACACTCTTATCATGATATTATGCCAAAACCGGAATTATTAATAGATACACTTAAAGACCAGCATATCCTCCCCCATGACGATTTCAAAAAGCTACTAAACAGCCTGTACGACCCTACCGTGATGGAATACCTTATCTCTCAATCGGATGAGATAAGAAGAAAATATTATGGCAACAAGGTCTATATCCGGGGACTTATCGAATTTTCTAATTACTGTAAAAACGACTGCTTCTATTGCGGAATACGTAAAAGCAACCTTAATGTCTCTCGCTACAGACTGTCGAAAGAAGATATCCTCGAATGCTGCAATCATGGATACGAACTCGGCTTCAGAACTTTTGTTCTCCAAAGTGGAGAAGACCGTTTTTTCTCTACGGAGGTGATGACTGATATCATATCCTCTATCAAAAATTCTTTCCCCGATTGCGCTATAACAATATCTTCAGGCGAAAATACGTATGAGCATTATTTGGCTCTTTTTAATGCAGGCGCAAACAGATATCTGTTGCGTCATGAGACAGCTAACGCCGCTCACTACTCGCAACTTCACCCGCCCTCAATGTCGTGGAAAAATAGAATCAACTGCCTGAACAACCTAAAAAAAATCGGATTTCAGACAGGTACCGGTTTTATGGTAGGATCCCCATTCCAGACAATGGATACAATAGCTGAAGATTTGTTATTCATCTACAACTTCCAACCTCAAATGGTGGGAATAGGCCCTTTTATCCCACACCACGATACCATATTCGCAGATATGCCCCACGGCTCGGTTAACCTGACCATAGCCCTGTTGGCTATGATACGCCTGATTATACCTAATATATTACTGCCGGCTACTACTGCTCTCGGAACTATCGCCGCTAAGGCAAGAGAAGCAGGCATATTCGCAGGCGCAAACGTTATCATGCCTAACCTTTCTCCTATCAACGTCAGAAAAAAATACCTTATCTATGATAATAAAATTGCGACGGGAGAGGAAACAGCCGAAAGTCTGTCGAAACTGCGAGAAAGCCTCGATAAGATAGGATTCGAAATCGTCGTGGCTAAAGGTGACATCATCCCCATTTTTTAATAGCGCTTCTCTTATTTTTATGTAACTTTGCCAAAATTTTAACATACAAATGAAATTCTATAGACCCGAACTGCTTTGGCTCCTCCTTACACTTCTTATTCCAATAATAATACACCTGTTCCGGTTTAGAAAATTTAAAACCGAACCCTTCCCTTATGTTACACTTCTTAAAAATATAAATACTAAAAAGAAGAAAATATCCAACATACACCGATGGATTATTCTATCATTACGGTTACTGATAATGACCGCCCTCGTCTTCGTCTTCGCTAAACCTTATATCCCTAAGAAAAATGTCGCCGCCGCCGAAGCAGAAGTGGTATATATTTATGTCGACAACTCCTGTAGTATGGACGCCCAGACAGAGACTCTATCCCTCCTCGATAACGCAAAGAAAAGAGCAAAACAGATAGTAATGTCTTATAGTAATAACCATCTGTTCAAGATCTTTGCAAACAACACCCCGGTAATTCCTCCGGTACTTAATAAAAATGACGCCATTATAGCTATCGATAATATAAAAGTCTCATATAAACTTAAGAAAATGTCGACAGTGCTATCAATATTGAACCTGAACAGCTCTAAAAAAAGCATGAGCTATTATATCTCAGACTTTCAAGCTACCACCTCGGATTTCAACGATATTCCAGATCTGAGCTCAAATATTTATCTCGTTCCCGTCTCAAAGGATGAAACAAGTAACCTGTCAATTGTCGAGATAGCTTTTCCGACTCCGGTTACTATTGCTTCAGACAAGAATATCGTTGACGTAACAATTCAAAACCATTCCGAAGCCGACTTCGAGAAAATCCCTTTGAATCTCTTTATAGAAGACGAACTCGTCACCTCTACGGTCTTTAACATTTCCGCCAACTCTACATTCACAACAGAACTGTCCTTCCCCGACAACACCCCGGGCGTTAAAACCGGCGTCGTAAGTATTAACGACTATTCGCTTCCATTCGACAACAGCCTGTATTTCAATTATATCGTAAAAAGTGGCATCAAAGTTCTTGACATTTATAGCACAAAGCCCAACAAATTTCTGTCGGCTCTCTTTGCTAACGACACCATTTTTGACTTCGAGACAGTTGTCTTTAAATCTGTTCAATACGACAGGATAAAAAATTACGACCTCGTTATCCTTGACGGCTTATATGATATCTCAGGAGGAATTTACGAAGAAGTACAGCAAAGCGTCATTAACGGCAATTGCTGCCTTATATGTGTACCACCTGAAATCGACATTGAATCCTATAACCTATTTCTTAGCAAATGCGGATTCGGCAAGATAGGAGAAATCACAACCAATACGGACAAAAATATTGATATCGCTTTCGACTCTCCTTTCTTCGAAGATGTGTTTCCTAATATCAGTTCTTTTTACGGCAAAAATATCGACCTGCCTGCAATATACAAATATTACCCCACAGACATGTCTGAAGGCCTTAACAGCCTTATCCAAATTGCCGACATCCATGTTCCCCTGTATTCCTATAAATCTATCGAGTCGGGAAAGATCTTTGTGTCGACAGTCCCGTTTGATAGCGACTTCTCAAATTTACCGACAAACGCGCTCTTCGTGCCCCTGATATACAAGACCGCTTTTTCTTGCCTGTCGACCAATAACATTTCTTATCTACCCGATGATAGGAGCATAAAGCTTGTTCCCGACACCTGCGACATAGACAGGATACGCCTCTATTGCAAAAACGCTCCGGAGACAGACAGCTATTCTATAAACGTAATAAACGGCTACATTGCAGCCGCCCTTAACGACAACGCCGAAACACTACCGGGCAACTACATCACAACTATCGACGAAAAGCCCGCGGCCGCTTTTTCCATAAACGGAGACAGAGATGAATCAGCTCTTAAATTCTACAGTTATGCAGAAATTGACGATATTTTGTCTGAGTCTGAACAGGATAGCTTGATTTTACTTAATGCCAGCGACGACTCTTTTGAAAAAGCCCTAGCAGGAATCATTAACGACAGCGCACTGTGGAGATTATTTTTAATTATCTGTATCACCCTGCTTTTGCTTGAAATGTTATTACTTAGAATTTGGGAATAAAAAATTTTTTCATTAATTTTGCACTTTGAAAAAATATACGATATTCTATGACAGACGACAATAACGTTACCCCTAACGAAAAAGAAGAGAAATCTTTCAAGCACAACAAGGTTATGCAAGTACCCGAGATGTTTGACAACTGGTTCCTCGACTATTCGTCTTCTGTCATTTTAGAGCGTTCCGTTCCTGAGATTATAGACGGTTTAAAGCCGGTACAGAGAAGAATTTTGCATTCAATGTACGAACTTGACGACGGACGATATAATAAAGTTGCCAACATCATTGGTAACACCATGAAATATCACCCGCACGGAGACGCTTCTATAGGAGACGCCATTGTGCAGATAGGTCAAAAAGAGTTACTTATAGACACTCAGGGAAACTGGGGAAATATACTCACCGGCGACAGAGCCGCTGCTGCGAGATATATTGAAGCACGACTGACGCCGTTTGCAAAAGAAGTTATCTTCAGCCCCAAAATTACCGAATGGAAGCCTTCTTACGACGGAAGAAATAACGAGCCGGTAAAGTTACCGGTTAAATTTCCCCTGCTTCTCGCACAAGGCGCAGAAGGAATCGCCGTCACCCTGTCATCAAAGATTCTTCCTCACAACTTTAATGAACTTATCGACGCCTCCATTTCCTATCTTCAAGGAGAGGATTTTACGATACTACCGGATTTTCCTACAGGCGGCAAGGCTGATTTCTCAAAATATAACGACGGACAAAGAGGCGGACGCGTTCGCTCAAGAGCAAAAATATCCAAAATAGATAATAAGACGCTGGTGATAACTGAAATCCCGTTCTCTACAACTACCGATTCTGTCATCGCCTCTATTATCAGAGCTAACGACGCAGGCAAAATTAAAATCAAAAAAATCGACGATAACACATCTAATAAAGTGGAGATCGTTATACAACTCGCGGCTAATATCAGTCCCGACAAAACAATCGACGGGCTCTACGCTTTTACCGACTGCGAAGTGTCTATAGCCCCTAACTGCTGCGTAATTAACGACAAACGCCCCGTGTTTATTGGTGTCTCCAACATCTTGAAAATATCTGCGGATAATACGGTGCGACTGCTGAAAGCAGAACTCGACATCAAACAGGCGGAATTACTCGAACAGATCTTATATGCCTCACTGGAAAGAATATTTATAGAGAATAAAATATACCGGAAAATAGAAGAGTGTAAAACTTGGGAATCGGTGATTTCAACTATCGACCACGGATTAGACCCGTATAAGCCACTGTTTTATAGAGAGATCACACAAGACGATATCATTAAGCTTACAGAAATTAAAATTAAGAAGATCTCAAAATACGACCTCGGAAAAGAAGAAGAAAAGCTCCACTCGCTCGAGGACAACCTGTCACAAGTGAAACACCACCTCGCTAATATCATTGAATATACTATTGAATTTTTCAATAGTATTAAGAATAAATATGGTAAGGGACGTGAAAGAAAAACTGAGATTGAAAACCTCGACTCTATTGATGCCGTGAAAGTCGCCGCAACGTCTTGCAAACTTTATGTTAACCGTGAGGACGGTTTCGCCGGAATCGCCATCAAAAAAGACGAATTTGTATGCGACTGCTCAGATATCGACGACATGATCATCATACACAATTCCGGAAAATACGAGATAAAGAAAGTCGCCGACAAAGTATTCGTCGGACAAGACATATTATATATAAATATATTCCGTAAAAACGACGACAGAACAATATACAACTGTGTATATCAGGACGGCGCCAACGGGGCCTATTATGTAAAACGTTTTCCTATCACCAGTGTAACCCGTGATAAGGAATATGATATTACTAACAGCAAGACAGGATCTAAAATTATCTATCTTAATGTTAGACCTAACGGAGAAGCTGAGACCATTAAGGTTTTTCTAAAACCTCGTCCAAAATTGAAAAAACTGAATTTAGAATATGATTTTAAAGATATCTCCATTAAAGGTAAAAATACCAAAGGCAACTTGCTCACGCGCCACGCTATCAGAAAAATTCAGATCAAAGACGACGGCATTTCAACACTCAGCGCACGCAAGATTTGGTTTGACGATGCAGTAAAACGACTCAATACCGATAATAGAGGTACGTACCTCGGTGAATTTGAATCCGAAGACAAGATTTTTTATGTCCTCCCCGATGGCTCTTGCAGAGTAATCAACTTCGATCTTACCAACCATTTTGACGACGTCCCCGTTTTCATCAAAAAGCATAACCCGCTGAAAGTATATACCATTATTTACTTCTCCGGCGGAAAGGAAAAATCCTACGTAAAACGTTTTATTCTTGATAATACGGAAATTTTTACTACTGTTCTCGACGGCGCCCCACAATCCAAATTGTTGAATGTTTTCGATAACGACCACCCGAGGATAGCCCTAACTTTCCCCGACAATGGGCGACCACAGACCTGCGAGATTTTCGAACTTGACGTATTTATCGAACCCAAGGGCATAGCGGCTAAAGGAAAACGACTCACCGAAAAAGATTTCGACGAGATACTTATCTTAAGCCCCTATTATCCCGACAGACCGGGTCTTGATGGTGAAACTCCTGCTACCATGGAAGAGTCGCAACCAGATGAAGAAAACTCCGACGAAGGTACAGAAACGACACCTCCGAGCCCCTCGGATATCATTGAAATTACAATCCCCGAGATGCCTGAAACTGATTCTGAAAACGAGGATGAAAACAGTTTCCAGATATCACTCTTCTAATTTGACATCATCATCTTTTTTCTCAACGTAACGTTTTCATTATATTGTTGTTACGATATATTTTTGCTTTTTAGCATTTTTTTAACATTTATTTCGAGTAAATATACTACCTTTGTACTTGTGGTGCGCGAGATGTTTTTATTAACTTAAATGTTAAATTATGAGTCTCACAAGAAAATTATCTGACCTTAAAAAAAGGACAAAGACAGCGGCAGAAGGTGGCGGCGAAGAAGCTATAAAAAAGCAGAAAGCCGTCGGCAAAATGACCGCCAGAGAAAGAATCTTGACCTTACTTGACCCCGATTCCTTCCATGAATATGACTTATTTGTCGAACATGCAGGCAAGGATTTTGATATGGACAAGAAGTACCTTCCAGGCGATGGAGTTATCACTGGCACGGGTACAATAAGCGGTCACCCCGTTTGTGTATACGCCCAGGATTTTACCGTTGCGGGCGGCTCACTCGGATGGGCTCACGCAAAAAAGATTACTAAAATCATGGATGTCGCTCTGCGACTTAACGTTCCCCTTATAGGTATCAATGACTCTGGCGGAGCCAGAATTCAAGAAGGTGTCAACGCCCTCGCAGGCTATGGAGAAATATTCTATAGAAACACCCTCGCCTCAGGAGTCATACCCCAGATATCAGTTATCCTGGGACCCTGCGCCGGCGGTGCTGTTTATTCTCCGGCACTTACCGACTTTGTGTTCGTGGTCGATAAGATATCCAAGATGTTTATCACCGGTCCCGAAGTTATCAAAACCGTTCTCGGCGAAGATATAAGTATGGAAGACCTCGGAGGTGCCAGGGTGCACGCCGAAATCACCGGCAACGCACATTTCTATGCAGAAAGCGAACAGGAATGCTTCGACCAGATTAAACAACTCTGCAGCTATATTCCATGGAATAATACAAATAAAGCCGTAAGATTCCAGTCGCATAAACCTCTGACAAAGAAATATAAGATAAATGAGGTGTTCCCGACCCTTCCAAGACAGCCATACGACGTTAGAAATATCATCCGCGCCGTTTGTGATGACTCAGAATTCCTCGAAGTGCACGAAAAATTCGCCGCCAATATCGTAATCGGGTTTGCAAGAATGGACGGTTGTACTGTCGGCTTCGTCGCTAATCAACCATTAGTCCTCGCAGGCGTTTTAGACATCGACTCCTCCGATAAAGCCGCGAGATTTATCAGATTCTGTGACTCCTTTAATATCCCTCTTATCACTATGGTCGACTTACCCGGGTATCTGCCCGGCGTAGACCAGGAACACGGCGGAGTTATCCGTCACGGCGCAAAAGTACTCTACGCTTATAGCGAAGCTACCGTGCCTAAAATTACCCTTATCCTACGTAAAGCCTACGGCGGCGGCTATATCGCAATGTGCTCCCACCACTTGAGAGCCGACTTTGTCTTCGCCTGGCCTACCGCAGAAATTGCCGTGATGGGACCCGAAGGCGCAGCTAATATCATCTTTAGAAACGAAATTAAAAACGCCGAAAATCCGGAAGAAGTTAGAAAACATAAGATTAAAGAATATAAGGAAAAATTCGCTAACCCTTATGTCGCAGCCGCTTACGGCTATATCGACGCAGTTATCGACCCTAATGATACCCGCGACATGCTCATTCATGCCCTTAGCATCTCCGCCGATAAAACAGCCGGAATGCCTAAGAAAAAACACGGACTTCCTCCATTCTAAAATTTGTATCTGTAATGAAAACTGATTCGAAAAAAACAGAGAAGAAAAATAATGTAAAATCGGGAGATGTCGAAAAAACTAAACGTAAACATAGCAAAAAAACCATATCTTCTCTGCCAGGCTTTGGCACACTCCCGTTAGAAGGACTCTCCTATCAAACTGTCCTTACAACTAAATTTGTCAATAGGGAAAAATATAAACCGAAATCTAATAATGAGGTGTATTCCCTTATTCCGGGTACAATCAAAAAGATTTTAATCTCCCCTGACGATGTCGTTAAAAAAGGCGACGTCCTATGCATCTTGAACGCTATGAAAATGGATAATAGTATCTGCGCTGCCACCGACGGCATTATAAAATCCATTAATGTGAAAATTGGAGAAACCATTAATAAGAATACTCTCCTTATTAATATGGAATCACTTACGGAAGATGGCAACAAAAGCCATGATCATGATGAGGAGGAACAACTCGACCTCGAAACTAACGTTATTTTTTAACGAGTTTGACGAATTCCCTTGCTCTGTCGGCCGTTTCTCCCAAGTTGACTAATACCAGA
>JAQVPY010000139.1 GCA_028701815.1 Bacteroidales bacterium
CTCCGCCGATTGCTAATTTCACAGGAACCCCCACAAGTATCCTTACCGGAGAGACAGTCAGCTTCAGCGACCTCTCGGAAAACGAACCGACAAGTTGGGCATGGACTTTTGAAGGCGGCACTCCGTATACAAGTACAGCACAAAACCCTGTGGTAACTTACAATACAAGCGGCTCTTTCGATGTTACCCTCGTAGCTACTAATGCCGACGGCTCCGACGACAAAACGCGCATCAACTATATAACAGTTGCCGCTTCAGGAAATGCCCCGACAGCTAATTTCGAAGCCGATGAACAGGCGATCATTCCTAATTCGACCGTAAACTTCACCGACCTTTCTGAAAACAATCCTACAAGCTGGGATTGGACTTTCGAAGGTGGAACCCCTGGGACAAGCAACGAACAAAACCCGTCAGTAACTTATTCTGAAGTAGGAAATTACGACGTCACGCTTAAAGTATCAAATGATTACGGCGACGATACGATGATCAAAGAAAATTATATTAATGTTGCCCTCGGTATCAACTATAATGAAATCGGACTTAACGTTTATCCTAATCCCGCCGACGATAAAATACAAGTTAAGACAAACTCTGTCATCGACAAAATCGAAATACTTGATGCCAATGGCAAAAAAATATTATCGTGTAATGTCAACGATTATAGCAAAGAGCTTAATGTCTCCGGGCTGAAAAACGGCTCATATTTTATCAGCGTTTTCTCCGGCGAAAAAGTTGTTACATCTAAAATAATAATAAACAAATAAAATGTCGGGAGGCAAATTATTATCGTTAACATTGTTTATTGCTTTACTATTAAGCATTTCATCAGCTCGTGCGCAGATGATAGACTTTCGTCTTGAAGCGGGCAACGATAATAAATCCGTCGACATCTCATGGAATCTCGGAAATTCACCTTTCACAAATCTCAATATTTGGAAAAAGGTGAATTCCGGAGATTTTACAACAATACACACCATCAATTCCCCTGATAACGCAGGGTCATTTTCCATTGATACACTCGACCTTACAGAAAACGTTTATTATTTCTTCCTACATGGAAATATTGATGGTAATAATATTATTTCCGATACACTGTGTGCGATATATCTTTCGTTGGGCACATCATGGAATTATAATCCGCTATTACACGTTCCGAATTATCCGGAAGATTTATTAAGCAGCCTGTGGTTTTACAGGAAGTACCACTATCAGGCGGATTTTGTTAGAATACACCCCTCCCCTGAAAATTCAGGCGGCAGATCTTATATCGACTCAATTGCTGCCGTATGTGGGGACACAGTAAAATATTACCTCAAAGACAAATCAAACCGCTCATTCTCAGCTACAAAAGCAGAGGAATATGAAGAAAAGAATCCGCCAAAAAAGCCAGAAGTAAAAGGTATTTCTGTAGATGAAGATGGAAATCTCAGCATCTCATGGGACAAATCGCCAAGTACAGATGTTGAATTTTACAGAATCGACAGCATTATGCCATTAATTGGCACATGGCAAGTGAAAGACATTGTAAGCGCAGAGCAAAACACATATATATTATTTCCGAATTTCTGTAATAGCAATGAAATGTTCAGTGTACGGTTTCGTTTATTAGCGATAGACTCCTGTGGCAACAGTTCCATTTCTCAAGAAGGCGACACTTTATCTCCTTTATTATTTAACGCTCCGTATCTGGATGAATGCAACACGCTGACATTCACATGGAACGATGCACATTACATACGGGGCAATGAACTTGACCACAAGTTTATCTTCCACCCCGCAGACAATCAGAGCGACGATATTATATTTGACATTCCGGAGAACCGATTAATTATCACTAACGACACCGTAATTTTTAAATACGACTTTCCGGAGGAATACAATGGTGAGTACGAGTGCAGGTTAATGATAATCAACGACCACGAGCCTGCCGATACCATATACAGTTGCTCACATTTTATAGAGATAACGTCGTTATCCACTCCACCGGAGCACTTATGCATTTACAGTGTAAGTTATGACGAGGCCATACAACACAACATCATCAAGGCACACATTGACCCAAATCCGGCAAATGTTGAAGAGTATATTCTTTACACTGCTCCGAGAAAGACAAGGAGCAGTGATATTTCTTCGCATGCCGATACAATAGAGATAATAAAGAAGGAACGCTTTCCTCTTGATTCAGCATATTATCAATTCACAGACACTGCTCATGTAACAGGTCCTTACAAATATTATCTTGTTGCCAAAAACATCTGTGGCAACTCGTTTCAGGACTCGTCATATTTCAAGTCTATATATCTGTTGGGTTCCGAGAACTCCGACACGCAGCTGATGCGACTTTGTTTTTCCAAAGCCGAGTCATATCTTGAGGAAGAACCCGGCAACGACTTCGAATATGTAATTGTCAGAAGTTATTCCGGCACAGGATTTAACAGCAACACAAACGAATATCTTGCCTGGTGGAAAAACTGCAATTACGGACCGGTAGGTTCGGACAGTTTCTGCAGTTACTGTCACAGCAACAACGTCAACAATTACTGTGACGACGACTTATACAGCTATTATAGCAGCAAATCATTCAGCATCAAATGGGTAATTGAAGGGAGCATTGAACATGAAGGGCTATCTGCCATTTCAAGGTCGAATCCCGTGTCCTTAGCACCCTCATTAGTAATGCCCAACGCGTTTATTGTCGGCGATGTCAACAACGACATCAACGCCAGATTCGGTCCGATGAACTACGAATATTCCTCCAATCCGTCACCCATGATCACAGAATACAATTTCAAGATATTCAATTCGTGGGGAGAAATGATATGGCAAAGTGACGATGCGGTGTCATCTCCCAGGACATTTTATTGGTATGGCATCATGTCGAAGACGGGGAATTTAGCTCCGGCAGGTGTCTATTTTTATTCGATAAGTATAAAATTCGAATCGGGGCTATTACTTGAAAAGAGTGGTACGGTAACTTTATTCCGGCATTAATCATTTTTTAGATTTCGATACAAATTATTATTGTATCTTTGCACGTTATAATAAATAATGATGTAATTAATTATCTATGTTTTTTATGAGGAATTTCAGAAAATTTATTGCGGTTTTAACAATATCTGCCGTATTCACCCCTTCTATTGTAGCTCAGACGTTAGTTACCGTTGCAGGAGAGAACATTTCAACAGAGGACTTTATGTCCTTATACAACAAAAACAATTATTCCGAGAATGATAAGATTGAGAGTATCTCAGTTGAAGAATATTTTAATCTTTTCGTCAACTTCAAGTTGAAAGTCAAAGAAGCCGAAAATTTAGGATATGATCAAGACGCGCAATTTATTAAAGAGTTAGAAGGATACAGGACCCAGTTGGCGAAGCCGTATCTAATGGATGAGGAGACCTCCCGGAAACTAATAAATGAAGCTTACGAGAACATGCACTACGACATCAGGGCAAGTCACATCCTTATCACCCTGTCGGAATTTGCCAAAGACAAAGACACTATAGCTGCATGGAATAAAATCATGGACATCCGTCAGAAGTTTTTAAACAAAGAGGCTGCTTTTGCCGATTTAGCTTATAAGTACTCCGACGACCCATCAGCCAGGGAACGCGTCAATGGCATGGGGGTCACTATACCGGCGAACAACGGCGACTTAGGATATTTTTCATCATTCGACATGGTATATCCATTTGAGCATGTGGCCTTTAAAACTCAGATTGGCGACATATCGATGCCGGTAAGGAGCAAATTCGGCTACCATCTGATATATGTCACAGACAAATTGCCCGCCTTAGGCGAATGTCAGGTAGCACATTTAATCATAAGAGTTCCCACTCACACTCATGCCGACTCAGTCAAGACGATGAAAAAGCTTCAGTTGTTATACGACAGACTTATTGCAGGAGAGGATTTCAACACAATAGTAAAGAACAACTCCGATGACGAATCTTCGAGGGATGGTGGAGGTGTTTTCTCGCCTTTCACGCCGAACCAGTTAGACCCGACATTTATAAAAAACATTTCTCCGCTTCAGCCGGGAGAATATTCGAAACCGTTTTTCACAATCTATGGCGGTCATATTGTAAAGATGATTAGGAGAACTAACATTAAATCATTAGAAGAAGAGCTTCCCACCATCAAGCGTAAAATTTCTCAGAGTGACAGAGCCAATATCGAGTCTGTCGCTTTATACAACAGGCTGAAGAAAGAACATGATTTTTCGGAAATACGTGAGAATCTCGAGAATCTTACCCCGTTTATCGTTGAAAACTACCAACGTTTAGACTCTGTTTCTCTTGCTATCGACAGCCCTATGTTCAGCTATGACAATGAGACCGTATATCAATCCGATTTCATCAGCTATTTCAAAGACACTCCTTTCTCAAAGCGCATGAAATGCACCGAGCAGCTTGTCGTTTCCACTTACGAGAAGTTTGTCAACGAGACTCTTCTTTCAGCCGAGAACAACAGCTTAGAGCAAAAACATCAGGACTTCCGTCTATTGATGGGAGAATACCACGATGGAATCCTTCTTTTCAACATCAACAACGACATGGTATGGAAAAAAGCCGTCATGGATACGGTAGGTCTTAAGACCTATTACGATGCCCACAAAGACAATTATGTATGGGATAAACGCGTTAAGGCCACTATCTTTACTATAGACGACTCCGACTCGGTAAGTACTGTTAGAAAAGAGCTTTTAAACGGAACAAAAGACGTTGAGATTCTCAGGAGGTTCAACGCCCGCTCATCGCATCCGATAGTCACTAAAGAAGAAAGAAGCTACGAAAAGGGCGACAATCCGGTTATAGACAAGGCAAAGTGGAAAACAGGCATTTCAAAAAACATTAAATCTAACGGCAAAAACCACATTGTCGTCATACATGAAGTTCTCGAGCCGAGGAACAAGTCATTTGACGAATGCAGGGGCCTTGTCACATCGGACTATCAGACCGTTCTTGACTCCAAGTGGATTTCAGAATTGAAAGCCAAATATGATGTCGTTGTAAACGAACAAGAATACAATAAAATAAAATAATATGATTTTTTCTCGCAAGTTTTTTCCGGCGATAGCCCTCATGTTAATAACGATATCCGGTTTCTCTCAAACCGGGGGTAAAGTTATCGACGAAGTAGTAGCTGTTGTCGGCTCTGAAATGATAATGCTTTCAGACGTTGAAAACCAATATTTACAGTATAAATCGAGTTCATACAATATAACACGCTGTGAAGTATTAGACGATCTTTTGTTACAGAAGCTCATGGTAAATCAAGCCGCGATAGACTCTATTGAAGTCAATGAGGCCAATGTGGAAATGGAGTTAGACAATAGGATAAGATATTTCATCAGCACCATGGGCTCCAAAGAAAAATTCGAGAGCTTTTACGGAAAGAGTGTCGGCGAGATAAAAGACGAGTTCAGAGAAGTCATCCGTGAACAGATGATTGTGGAAACGCTCAAAGGCAACATCATCGCGAACATGAAAATCACCCCTACGGAGGTGAAAGATTATTTCAACCGGTTGTCTTTTTCCGACATACCTGAAATTCCTACAGAGTACGAAATCGGGGTTATAACAAAGCAGCCGGAGGTTAGCGCTTTCGAATTAGAAGAGTCTTACAACAAACTCGCAGAGATTCGTAAGAGGATCATTGATGGCGAGGATTTTGAGACAATGGCCATTTTGTACTCTGAAGACCCCGGCTCAGCGAAAAACGGTGGCGCCATAGGCACGGTAGGCAGAGGCGACACCTATCCTGAATTTGAGGCAACAGCTTTTGCGTTAAAGGTCGGTGAAATATCCGACATCGTCAAATCTCAGGCAGGATACCACATTATCAAAATGTTGAGCCGTAAAGGAGACTACATAGACGTAGAGCAC
>JAQVPY010000010.1:0-1909 GCA_028701815.1 Bacteroidales bacterium
CCTTTTGTGAGCCTTTTCTGAAACGACGCATGCTTTCAATTTTACCTCTACGTTTATTCAAATCGCCGGTAACATTTCCGATAAAATCGTCCGGGGTGTTGATTTCGACTTTCATAACAGGTTCGAGTAACACCGGTCCGGCATTTCTGAATCCTTGTTTAAAGCATAAGGAAGCACATGTCTGGAAAGCCATATCGCTGGAGTCAACGGGGTGATGGCTACCGTCAAGAAGCACACATTTGACATCAACAACGGGATAACCTGCAAAAGGACCTTTATCCATAGATTTCAACAAGCCCTTGTTAACGGAAGGAATATATTCTTTCGGGATGACACCGCCCTTGGTAACATCAACAAACTCAAAACCCTTGCCGGTATTAGGTTCAAAACGAATAACTGTTTGTGCATACTGACCTTTTCCACCGCTCTGTTTAACATATTTGTAATTACTTTCAGAGGCCTTAGTGATTGTTTCCCTGAATGAAACAGAAGGTTCTCCAACAGTGATTGGTACCTTGAACTCATCTTTAAGTCTGTCAACAATAATATCAAGATGTAATTCGCCCATGCCTGCAATAATAGTTTCTTCCGTTTCCTCATCGAAATGAGCATGAAAAGAGGGGTCTTCATTGCAAAGTTTTGCAAGGGCTTCACCGAACTTATCTCTATTCTTTTTATCTTCAAGGTTCACCTTCATTTCAATAACGGCAGGCGGAACCTGAATAGACTCAAGCAGAACTGGTTGTTTCTCATCACAAAGAGTGTCTCCCGTACGGGTATATTTCAGTCCGATAAGGGCAACTATCTCGCCGGTACCGGCTTCGCTAATCTCCTCACGTTCTTTGGCTTTAATACGGAAAATTCTACCGGCACGTTCATATTTACCCTTATTGGTATTATAAAGGCTCATGCCGCTTGTAAGTTTCCCGCTGAAAATTCGGATAAACGTCTGTTGTCCCACATACGGGTCGTTTATCAATTTAAAAGCCAGGGCTGAAAAAGGCTCATTAGGCGACGGGTTTCTCTGATATGTCTTCTCTTCATTTGACGGGTCATGGGCGATTACAGCACCAAGATCTATCGGGGAAGGCAGATAATCGACTATAGCGTCAAGTAGGAGTTGTACACCTTTATTCTTATATGCGGCACCGCAAAACACGGGAGTCACAAGCAATTTAATCGTGGCTCTTCTTATAGCAGCCATAAGTGTTTCGACACTTATTTCAGCATCTTCCAAATAGAGATCTGCTATCTCATCATCGATATCTGCAATCTTTTCAATCATAAAACGTCTCGCTTCATTAGCCTGTTCGAGCATATCAGCAGGGATTTCGCCAATGATCCTTTCCTTATCCTTAAAAAGAACTGATTTCATTATCACCAAGTCGACCATACCCTGGAAATCATTTTCTGCGCCGATAGGGAGATGCAAAGGAACGGCATTTGCGCCCAGATATTTATTCATCTGTGACACGACTTCAGCAAAATCAGCACCCGTTCTATCCATTTTATTTACAAAGGCTATCCTTGGAACGCGATATTTATCAGCCTGATTCCAGACCGTCTCACTCTGAGGCTCAACCCCACCAACGGCACAAAAGACAGCTACCATACCATCGATTACTCTGAGTGAACGTTCGACTTCGATTGTAAAGTCGACGTGTCCCGGTGTATCTATTAAATTGATCTGATAATCTCTCCAATGGGTTGTGATAGCAGCGGAAGCGATAGTAATTCCACGTTCCTGTTCCTGTTTCATAAAGTCCATTGTAGCCTGTCCGTCATGAGTCTCCCCTACTTTTCTATTTACGCCTGTAAAAAATAAAATTCTTTCGGAAACAGTCGTTTTTCCCGCATCGATATGAGCTGCAATACCGATATTTCTAAGTTTAGAAATGTTTTGATTCAT
>JAQVPY010000010.1:2009-23007 GCA_028701815.1 Bacteroidales bacterium
CATGAGTCTCCCCTACTTTTCTATTTACGCCTGTAAAAAATAAAATTCTTTCGGAAACAGTCGTTTTTCCCGCATCGATATGAGCTGCAATACCGATATTTCTAAGTTTAGAAATGTTTTGATTCATCTATCTTTTTGATTTACTGAATATTAAAATAAATAACCCCGCTATTTTTTCGGTTTGCAAAGGTAAGACTTTTTTTATTTTAATAAATGTTTTTGCAAACATTTATTCTCATTTAAAGAGTTTTCCGCCAAAAGAAAGTCCGAGCCAGACAAAGAAGAGGCATAAGAGGAGGGTTACAAATAAATAGACGATACCCGCAGCGATTTTCCCTGTTTGGAAAAAATCGAGAGTTTGGGCGGAAAAAGTCGAGAAGGTAGTAAATCCGCCGCACAGACCTATTGCCAGAAATAGGTACCAAGTGCTCTGCTCGCATACGGCAAGGACTATGCCAATAACGAGCGAGCCTATTCCATTAACGAAAAGAGTCCCGACTGCCGGAGACAATTCCATCAATCCAGTCGTTAAAGATATACCATATCGAAGCATACTTCCGACAGCTCCTCCAAGTCCGACCAGTAAAAATTCTTTCAGCAGCATAATCAATATTTTGAGTCTGCAAATTTAGCAAAAAAAAAGCTATTAACAAAACGCTGATGATTAAATTGCTTTTTTTCTAAAAATTATTTTAAATTTGCAATTTAAATATATAAAATATATAATATATGGCAAAGCTTATTTATTTCGACAACGGAGCAACTTCTTTTCCAAAACCGCAAGAAGTATATGATTTCATGCACACTTTTTATATGTCACACGGTGTTAACCCGGGTCGTTCCGGATATGACGCAGTGCTTGAGACAGAGGAAGTAATGTATGGTACAAGAAAAATGCTTACTGAAATGTTCAACGGGGGCACCGATGCCAACAGATTGACCTTCAGCTACAATGCCTCAGATTCCCTCAATCAGATCATTCAGGGCATCTGTGAACAGGGAGATCACATCATTTCCACTGTTGTAGAGCACAACTCCGTTCTCCGACCGCTGTATGTTCTTGAACAGCGTGGACTTATCGAAGTTACATATATTGATGTTGACAAAGACGGCTATGTTAATCCCGACGATTTCAAGGCAGCCATCAAGAAAAACACCAAGATGATCATCATGAATCACTGTTCCAACGTTTTCGGAACGATTCAGCCTATTGCAGAAGTCGGTAGAATTGCCAAAGAAGCCGGTGTTATCATGGCTGTTGACGCAAGTCAATCCGCAGGTATCCTCCCCATCGACATGCAGGCGATGAATATTGATGCCGTTGCTTTTACCGGCCACAAATGTCTCATGGGACCTACAGGAATTGGCGGCTCTTATGTTAGAGAAGGTGTCCCAATCCGTTCGACTCGTTTTGGTGGCACAGGTGTCCGTTCCGCTGTCAGGACTCACTTGGATGAATTTCCTTACAGATTAGAGTGTGGCACATTGAATATCCTCGGCGTTGCGGGTCTTTATGCTGGTCAGAAATGGCTTCGCGAAAAGGGTATGAAAAACATTCACAGGCAGGAAATGGTTCTCTGGAACAAATTAGTAGACGGCCTCAGAAATATTGACAGGGTTAAATTATATTGGTGTGACGATCCATCAAGACACAATGCTGTTTGCAGTTTCAATATTGAAGGATGGGATGCAGGTGACGTAGGGACGCTATTAGATGTTGACTACAGTATTGCATGCAGGACTGGGTTACAGTGCGCACCACTGATTCACAAAGCTGCCGGCACCATGGACATTCACGGCACCATTCGTTTCAGCCTTGGTGCATTCAACACCGAAGACGAAGTTAACATTGCTATTGAGGCAGTTAAAGACATTGCATCAATAAAGAGATAGACATTTTTTGTAATTGTTTCCGGTTTTTTTGTAACCAAAACGGCATTAGGGAGTCTAACCAATGTTAATCAAAAAAACCAGAGACTTATGGCATATAAACAATTAAAAAGAAATCCCGCGAACAAGGTTATCGCCGGGGTTTGTGGCGGACTCGGAGATTATTTCGATGTTGATCCAGTAATTTTCAGAATCGTATTCACTGTATTATTTTTCGCTGCCGGTGGTGGTGCCCTCATTTACATTCTCCTATGGATAGTTCTTCCAAAGGATAATGCATACTCTAACACAGGTAAAACTGCCGGAAGCAACGATCAAGAAGGAAGCAGCAATTTTCAGCAAGAGGCGACAGATGCAACTGAAGAAAAATCTGCTGAAAAGCAGGCATCCGGAAAAGAGAAGAAAGGAACCGGAGCATTAATTATCGGTATCTGTATGATAATTTTCGGCATTCTTTTTATGTTCCAAAATTATTTTCACATTTATTTCAGAGATTGGTGGCCCATGATTTTAATTGTTATGGGCGTAGCTTTCTTATTTCCTGCATTAACAAACAAAAATCAATAATACCATGTCATTTAAAAAAGTTTTTTGGAGTGTAATTCTGATAATAGTCGGGGCACTCTTTCTACTGTGTAATCTGAATGTCATTGACATCTGCTGGTCGGAAATCTGGAAATTCTGGCCTTTCATAATCGTTCTTGTGGGAGTCAGCATTTTACCCATAAAGGACAAATGGAAGATTATTTCAAGTATAGCAATCATTGTGTTGTGGATAGTCCTCGCGCTTACCATGGGCGATTCTATCAAAGCCTGCACTAAATCGAATTGTGACACCACTGAACAAGGAGATGCTGAAGACTCCGATTGGAGGTACAGTTACAAAAAGGATTCAGTAATTTATGATGAGGGCGACTCTTGTCTTTCAACCACGAATCTCTCCGGAAAGGCCTTAAATATGTTCATTTCCTATGATAAAGGCATAAAGACCGCCGACATTGATATGGAAGTCGGGGCCGGAGAATATCATATTTTCTCATGCCAAGGGAATAATTTAGCAACATTTGTAAGCGACAACAGCTACGAAGGGATAACTCATTCTCTCACATCTGACAGGGAGGGCGACAACATGAAGATTGACCTTACAATGAAGGGCAAATGTCAGGTAAACACAAATGACCTTATGGACAATGACTCTTCATTCTCGTTTACGATTCACAACGGTTCAAACACCGACAAGACCATACTATATGAGTTAGGGTTACACGAAGGTCCTATATGGGATCTGGATATTGATGCAGGGGCGACCAAAATTGATCTTGACGGCAGAAATTTAAAGATCAGAAAATTAACTCTCGATGACGGAGTCTCTTCCTCTGTGATTACTCTGGGAAGCAAAGAAAAGGAAGTTCATTTAGACATTTCATCAGCAGTATCGAAAATGACGATAAAGATACCGGCAGATGCATATTGTGAAATTGATGCAGAGTCTGTTTTGAATCTTAAAAATTTCCGGGGATTTAAGAAAACCGGGGACGGGCGATATGTTACTAATGCCGAAAAGAGCAATGTATCCTGTCGCATATATATTCAGCTTGACAGTGCAGTATCGAAGCTCGACATTGAAAAATATTAGTCGATTTTCAGCAGGCAGCTGTCGCCATAGCTTAATAATCTGAAATCATGCTCGAGAGCATACCTATAAACATCTTTCCAAGTGTCTCCAAGAATTGAGGAAATAAGAAGTAACAAAGTACTTTTAGGCTGATGGAAATTCGTAATCAGCGCATCTGGAAATTTCATTTTATAATCGGGTGTGATCATCAAAGAGGTAGCAGCTTCAAAGGAGTTGCTATTTCTTTTTTTCATATAATTCGAAATTGAAGCAAGGGCATCTTTAACCGGCAGATTAGTTTTAGTAGTATCAAGATAAGGATACCATTGTTCCAAGTGAGGAATTTGGTCATTCATATCAGTATTTTCCATCAATTTCAGCCCGAGCCAGTATAGAGATTCGAGGGATCGGCACGAGGTAGTGCCAACGGGAACGATATATTTTTCTCCGTAGCAATCAGAAAGTCTATCGATAAATTGTTGTGAGACGACGATTCTTTCTTCATGCATAGCGTGGTCGGTTATAAATTCCGAAGACACCGGTTTAAATGTTCCGGCGCCAACATGGAGTGTTAATGGGAGAAACTCCATGCCGGACTTTTCGAGGGAGCGCATAAGAGGTTCTGTAAAATGGAGCCCTGCAGTAGGCGCAGCAACCGAGCCTTGATATTTAGCATAAACTGTCTGGTATCTTATGGCATCACTTTTATCAGATTCTCTATGGATATACGGAGGGAGTGGCACTTTACCCACAGCGTCAAGTATTTCTGCGAATGACACATTGCCATTCCATGAAAAATCTATGACGGAGCAGTCGGAAAGGATCTCAACTCGTTTTGCTTTTATAGAAATTGACAATCCATTAATATTCACCTCCGTTGTCAGCTGTTCGTCTTTCCAACGGCGAGAGTTTCCAACGAGACATTTCCATCTGACATTGTTTTTTGCAGCCATTTCGAGAGTTATATCTCCTTTTCCGTATGGTTCGAGGCAAAAGAGTTCTATTTTTGCATTAGTAGTCTTATAAAACACCATACGGGCCTTCACGACTTTGGTATCATTAAATATCAGCAAGGTATTTGGGGGTAAAAAATCGGATATTTTTCTAAAGACCGACTCGGTAATATGCCCATTATCTGCAACTAGCAGTTTAGACATATCTCTTTCAGGGAGGGGGTATAGGGCAATTTTCTCTTCCGGAAGAGGATAGTTATAATCTTCGATTTTTATTTTTCTTATCATTTTTGTCATAATTTGCCTGCAAAAGTAGTTATAATTAAAAAAGTACATCAAAAAGAGTCAATATTTTACAAAAATTATGTACTTTAGCAGCGTCAAATTTTATATGAAAAATATTTTAAATATAAGCAGATTAGCTCTTCTGATTTCAGTGTTTCTTTGCATTGCGACCGGGCTTCAAGCGCAGCAGCAAGTTGAGCTAACGCAGAATCTGTTTAATATTCTTTCATACAACCCGGGCTATGCGGGGCACAGAAATGCCATTTCAGCAACGGGGACATTCAGGAGGCAGTGGGTCGGTTTTGGCTCCACAAAAGAGGTCGTCAATAGTGACGGCACCACAGAAAAAGCCACTACAGCGTCTCCGATGACAGTCATAGGCAGTGTGGATGCGTTTATACGTCCTTTACACGGAGGAGTCGGACTTTCCGTAACCAACGATCAGATAGGTTTATTTAACAACACCCTTGTAAATTTAGGGTACGCATATCAAATAAACTTTGCAGGTGGGGGCAGAATGGGGATTGGGGCTCAGGTTCAATTTGAGAACATTGTTCTTGACCAGAGCGGGCTCATTTGGGGCGATGAAGGCGATCCTATTGCAGGACAGATGGCTAATGAGGGGAATGATTTCATGGTTGACTGCAATTTTGGCATTTATTATTCAAAACCGAATTCCTTTTTTGGAGGCATTTCAGCATATAATTTAGTAGCCACACAGGGGAAAAGCACATTATACAAGAATGTTCGCTCTTTCAATGTGCATGGAGGTTATGAGATAAGATTTCCTGCAAATCCCACGTTTAAACTTGTACCATCGGTATTGGTAAAGACAGATTTGGCATCATTTCAGGTTGATGCAGGGGTCTTAGCATATTTCAAAAACATGTTTTGGCTTGGAGCCAATTACAGAATAAACGACGGTTTAGGTATTATTGCAGGTATGATGTGGAAGGATTTCATGTTAGGTTATTCATACGACATAACCATGTCGAAGATGGCATTAGGAGGGAGTTGGGGAAGTCATGAAGTTGTTCTATCGTACAGTTTTAAATTTGAGAGAGACAAAGGCAAGATAACACAAAAGAATACGAGATATCTGTAAGGATAGACCTCTTCACATATTTTGTTTTGTTTTTTTTAACAAAATACAATAAAATACAATAAATGGCGTTTGTTTATAGCTATAAAAACGAAAATTGAGTAAAAAATGAGAAATAAATTCTTAGCATTAGTGGCTGTTTTAAGTGTAGTAGCAATAACTTCTTGTAAGAATAACGGCAATGGAGAATTGGTCGGAGTACAAAGGAGTCAGATCTACAATCAGGCTGACCCGTATGGAATGGCATACATCCCGATGGGCAGTTTCACTATCGGAGTTGGAGACGAAAATGTAATGGGGTCAAATTTTACACACCCTAAAACCATTTCCGTATCGGCATTTTACATGGATCAGACGGAAATAACGAATTCCGAATACCGTCAATTTGTCAATTGGGTAAGAGATTCCATCGCATTAACAATATTAGGAGAGACGGATCCCGGGACATATTTGATTAGTGAGGACCCTCGCACGGGAGATCCTTATGATATACCTATTTTAAATAGGTCTGTTAAAATAGATTGGAAGAGTCCTGAAGTTCAGGAGGCATTGGAAGATTTATATGTACCGGAACATGAAAGATATTTCCGCAAGAAAGAAATTGATGCGAGAAAATTATTTTATGAGTATTATTGGATTGACATGAACGCGGCAGCGAAAAAAGACATTAACGATCCCGAAAACAACAATGAGGATGCTTCCTTTGCTACTCGTCCGCAGGGGCGCAGGGACCGTTCTGTATTTGTAAAGAAGGACAGAATCAATGTATATCCTGACACCTTATGTTGGATAAGTGATTTTGCATATTCTTACAATGAGCCGTTAGCAAATTACTATTTTTCACATCCGGCATTTGACAACTATCCTGTAGTAGGTGTAAACTGGAAGCAGGCAAAGGCTTTCTGTATTTGGAGGACCAATTTAAAGAACGAATATATCAAAGCGAACGGGAGCAGTTATATCAACGAGTATAGACTTCCGACAGAAGCCGAATGGGAATGGGCTTCCCGTGGTGGTTATGAGGGTAATCCCTATCCATGGGGTGGCCCTTATACATTTAATGAAAGGGGCTGTTTTCTTGCAAACTTCAAACCGCAAAGAGGCAATTATGCTGCAGACGGCGGGTTAACTACTGTCATTGTAGGGCATTATGCTCCTAACGATTTCGGTTTATACGACATGTCGGGTAACGTAGCGGAATGGACAATAGATGCATTTGATGAATCAAGTTATAATTTCACATGGGATATGAACATGTCATATACGTACAATGCGAAAGAGACGGATCCTCCGGCATTAAAGAGGAAAGTTGTTCGCGGCGGGTCATGGAAAGATGTTTATGCCAACATACAGACAGCAACAAGAAACTATGAATATCAGGACACTGCAACCTGCTACATTGGATTCCGTTGTGTTCAAAGCTATCTTGGCCGCCAAAAAGGTGATACGAACAAGGCTTCAGCTGTTTATTAGGATTATTAAATAATATAAAACAAATACAATTAAAATTTATTAAAATGGGTTTAAGAAAATTAACATCAAGTAGAGGTTTTAAAAACTTTATGACTATGTTGTACGGATTAGGTGCATCTATCGTGATTGTCGGAGCATTGTTCAAAATCAACCACTATCCGGGCGCAAATATAATGCTTATCTTAGGTATGGGAACAGAGGCTATAATATTTTTCTTTTCAGCTTTTGAAGTTCCTCACGTTGAGCCGGACTGGAGTTTAGTTTTCCCGGAGCTTGAAGAGCAATTCCATGGCACTACTTCAGACGGTGAAAAACCGGTAAGAAAGCCCAGAGAAGTAAAACAAGTCAACAACAGTGTTTCGCAAGAACTTGATGTCTTGTTACAAAATGCGAATATTGACAACAAGGTACTTCGTGATTTAGGAGAAGGGTTCAGTAAACTTAACAACACCGTTAGTTCTTTATCAGATATTACCTCTATCGGTACAGCAGGCAAAGATTTAAGTGAATCTTTACGCAGTGCGGGGAAACAGACAGACGGATTAGCCGAGAACATTGCAGGGTTGAATACAGCGTATGAGACGCAAATTCGTAAGACCAACGAACAATTTAAAGAGTTGGCTGAAAGAATGACTCAAGTTTTTGAATTACAGCTTAAGAAAACAAACGAACAAAATATTGCAAACGAGAACATCAGACAATCTATGGATAAATTTGTAGACAGTTTGCAGACAGCAGCAAAATACAACGAACAATATCAAAAAGAATCTGCAGCTCTCGCAAAGAATCTTGCCGACCTCAACAAAGTATACGGCAATATGCTGACAGCTATGAATTTCAACAACAATAATAAATAATAAACATGGCCGGATATAAAGAAACACCGAGGCAGAAGATGATCTCCATGATGTATCTGGTGCTGACAGCCATGTTGGCATTGAATGTGTCTGTTGAGGTACTTCAAGCCTTTGTTATTGTAAATGAAAGCGTTGTTGAGACTAACAATACGCTTACCGATCGTATTGATGAAGCATATTCAAAATTTAACGAGCAATACCAAATAAATCAGGGTAAAGTTGAGCCGTTTTGGAACAACGCATTAATCGTTAAAGAGAAGAGTGATGAGCTTGTCAATTACATCGATTCTATCAAATACACCGTCATCGCAAAATGTGAGAAGAAAAGCATTGAGGAAATAAAGGATGTTCCATTGGGTAAAATCGGTTCACGTGACGGTTATGATGTTCCGACGAATTATTTTATAGGTCAGGATTTAAACAAAGGAGAGGCCTCTCTATTAAAGGAAAAGCTCGAACAATATGTTACCGAAATGACCGCTCTCATTCCAGAAGCGAGAAGATCAGCCATTAATTTGGGATTATCTACTGACGGTGACTACAAAGACAGTTCCGGTCTTGCCGTTTCATGGGAGACTTATCACTTCTACCATACAGTACTTGCAGCGGATGTGACATTCCTCAACAAGTTGATTATGGACACCCACAATGCCGAATACGAATTGATTAACTTCTTTTACAGATCAGTATCAGCAGATGACTTCAAATTTGATAAGATTGATGTCAAGATTATCCCGAAGTCGAATTATGTATTTTTAAATGACTCTTATGAAGCGGAGATATTAGTAGTAGCATACGACACTGCACAATCTCCGGAAGTAAGATATCTTACAGGTGTCGATAAGATTACAGATGCCAACATAGGAAGCACGAAGTTAGTAAAATCTAATGGCGAAAATTATACGAAGCTGGTTATCCCCGCTTTGAGTGAAGGCATTCAGAGATTTGCCGGCATTGTAAAGATGATGGCACCGAATGGCGACGTAAACACATATCAATTCAGTGATGAGTTTATTGTTGCGCGGCCTTCTATGACAGTTTCAGCGACTAAGATGAATGTATTTTATATTGGTGTTGACAATCCTGTTTCAATTTCAGTCCCGGGCTACGGCAACGCACAAATCACCGCGACGATTAGTCAGGGCACATTAACCAAAAGCGGCAACGGCTGGAATGTTAGAATTCCTTCGTCTGCTAAAGGTAATGCGACAATTACTGTTTCCGCACAAACGGAAGACGGTCTTGTTAAAATTGGTTCATCAGAATACCGTATAAAACAAGTTCCTAACCCATCAGCAACAATAGCAGGTATAAATAACGGAAACGTTGACAAAAACACACTTGTTGCAGCCGGTGGTATTATTCCAAAGATGCCGGAGGATTTCGACTTCGATTTACTTTTCGAGATAACTCGTTTTGAATTTGTAGGATCTCCAAAGGGTGGCGACTTATTTATTCGTCAGGCAAATGGGGGGCAACTTACAGATGAGATGAAGACCTTTATCAGAAATTCAAAAAGAGGCGACAAAATCTGGCTTGAAAACATAACAGCTAAGGGTCCTGATGGCAACAGAAACCTCGGAACTATTAGCCTTCAAATTCAGTAAAAAAACAAAATGAGAAATATGAAAAAAACATTGTGTCTTTTAACATTGACAACATTATTCTCGTTACTTTGCATTCCAGCAATAGCACAGTATGTTGAGACACCGCGTGATGGTTTTTATGATAGAACGACATATACGGAGAGACAAGCTATTCCTTACGTATATGTTAAAGAAGCGGATGTCATGTGGTCTCAGCGTATTTGGCGTTCCATAGATTTAAGGGAAAAGATGAACCAGGTGTTCTTCTATCCGGAAACGCCGCAGCAGCATTGGAAGAATCTGATGACAGTAATAATGGATGCATTAAAAGAAGGAAAAATAACTGCTTACGAAGCAAGTTCCGCGAGTGATGAGTTTCTTGTCCCCATGTCATATTCAGAGATTTTAGGCAGCATGTCAAGTATTGACACGTTACGTCTCCAGCGCTCAAAGCCACCATATGATTGGTATGATACAATTATCGTCAAGGATTTCAACTCACAGGATATTAAGACTTTCAGAATAAAGGAAGACTGGTTTTTTGACAAGAAACGATCAGTTCTTGAATGTAGAATTATTGGAATCTGTCCTGTAAGGGAGGACTTCAATCCGGAGACTAATGAATTCAGAGGGGTAGTCCCATTATTTTGGATATATTATCCGGAAGCAAGAAACGTTTTCGTTAATGCCGAAGTATTTAATCCGAACAATGATGCCAACAGGCTGACTTATGATGATGTATTTTGGAAGCGATTATTTACAAGTACCATCTATAAAGAGTCTAATACTTACGACAGAAGGATATCCGAATACGCCACAGAACTTGACGCTCTTCTCGAATCGGAAAGGATACAAGAGAAGATTCGCACATACGAGAGCGATATGTGGCAATATTAATCTTAACCCATCATAAAAAAATGAGGTGATAGACATTTTTAATACAAGCATTGAATATATCAAGGGTGTAGGTCCCGCAAAGGCGAATATTATACGTTCGGATTTGCAGATTTACACCTTTGCTGATTTAATGACATATTATCCATTCAGATATGTAGATCGCCGTATCATCAACACCGTTTCAGAGATTAATGATAATTCTCAGGAGGTACAATTAAAGGGGTTTATCACAGCGCTTAGCACTGTGGGCGTAGGGAGATCGATGAGATTAGAGGCGAATTTCTGTGATTCCACCGGCAGCATTTCCCTTGTCTGGTTTAAGGGCATTAAATGGATAAAGACGAAATTAAAGCCCAAAACGGAATATATAATTTATGGGAAGCCTTCCTTATTCATGGGAGGTTTCAACATTACGCATCCTGAAATAGAGACCGTATCGGAATATAATGAAGCCGTCAAATTACGATTTCATCCGGTTTATCACACAACAGAGAAGATGAAGAACTGCGGTCTTCATTCCAACGGAATTGCAAAGATAATGGGTAATCTATTTGACAAAGCATCTTCAGATATTGTCGAGAATATTCCTAAGATGATACTTGAGAAATACAAGTTAATTTCACGCAAGGAGGCATTATTTAAGATTCATTTCCCCAAAAATGAAAATGACATCAAAGAGAGTCGCAGAAGATTAAAGTTCGAAGAATTATTTTTCCTGCAGCTTTCGATAGTGGCTTCAAAATACAATAAGCAGGAACACACCAAAGGGTTCATTTTTAATAAGATCGGGCCGCTATTCAACACTTTTTATCACAACAACATCCATTTTGAATTGACTAATGCACAAAAACGTGTTGTAAAAGAGATTAATACCGATTTCAAGAAGGGGAGGCAGATGAATCGACTTTTACAGGGAGATGTAGGGAGTGGAAAGACTCTGGTATCTTTAATGAGTATGATAATAGCAATAGAGAATGGTTTTCAAGCTGCGATGATGGCTCCCACCGAAATTCTTGCCAATCAGCATTATAAGACGATATCAAAGTTATTAGAAGGGTTGCCGATAAAAGTTGAAATACTTACGGGGACCACAAAACCCAAAGAGAAGGCGAGGATAATCAGTGCGCTGAGATCTGGAGAGATTAATTTAATTATAGGCACACACATATTAATTGAGGATTATGTAGAATTTCAGAATATCGGGTTAGTAGTCATAGACGAGCAACATCGTTTTGGAGTTGCACAAAGGGCAAGTATGTGGAAGAAGAACAATCCTCCGCCACATATACTTGTAATGACAGCCACGCCGATACCACGTACGTTAGCGATGACTGTTTATGGCGACCTTGATTATTCAGTAATCGATGAGCTTCCTCCGGGACGGAAGCCAATAAAGACGATATATCTTCCTCAAAGCGACAGGATAAAACTTATATATTTTTTAAAGAAACAAATAGCTGCGGGACGGCAAATATACATGGTATTTCCATTAATATATGAATCTCCCAAATTAGAGCTACGAGACCTAATGGATGGTTTTGAGCGAGTATCAAGGGAGTTTCCTATGCCGGAGTATCAGATATCAATAGTACATGGGCAACAAAAGCCTGAAGTGCAAGAGTATGAGATGAATCGTTTCATAAATCACGAGACACAGATACTTGTCGCCACAACCGTCATTGAAGTTGGAGTAGACGTTCCTAACGCTACAGTGATGCTTATTGAGAATGCCGAACGTTTTGGGTTATCACAGTTGCACCAGTTACGAGGACGTGTAGGCAGAGGGGGAGAACAATCTTATTGCATTCTTACTACCGGGGATAAGGTAAGTAATGAAGGTAGGAGCCGGCTATCTACGATGTTGAAAAGCAATGATGGATTTGTAATTGCTGAGAGCGACTTAAAGCTTCGCGGCCCAGGAGATATTAACGGCACCCGCCAGAGTGGAATTTTAGATTTCAAAATTGCCGACATAGCACAAGACGGGGCAATATTGCAAGCCGCACGCGAAGAGGCGTTTGATCTCATCGAAAAAGACAGTACTTTACAAACAGAAGCCAACAGAGTTGCGAGGGTCTTTATGCAATGTCAGACTTATGGAAAAAATATTTGGAGTAACATTTCATAGAAAAGGTTAGACTTGGAAAGTATAATAGCTGAAGAGCATCCCTTAGTCCCTAAGACCTGCCAAGAATAACATTTATTATCGAATAACCCCTTTATAAGTCAAAATTTCGCTAATTATTAGTCTTAGTCTTATTCCATGAAAATCGCCATTGCAAAGAAACAATAAATCTACAGGTTTTACCAAAAAATCCCTTGCGCAAAATTCTTTCATTCACGCATCTATTTATTAACCTAATAATCATTCCTATTGAAAGGTATTTCTGACATATTGTAGTTCCAACAATTTATGGATAAATCATATAATAAGAATACTCATGTCAGAAAGTTGCTAAATGGTGTATGCTAACAAGCATATTTAAACAACACCATTCTCGGCCTGTGCCATCTTTGTGCAGCTATTCGATTTGATTGATATCATAGCTACCAACTTTAATCAAATGCATATACTCATAATTACTTTTTTCGCCAAAAATAGTATAAATATCAAACCCCAAGGATGTTCTAACATCATCATGCTCAAACCATTCATTATAGGTACTCCATGGATAAGAGCGAAAGTCCTGCTTGTATCCATGTTTTTGGGGATTGCTATGGATGTAGAGGATAATATTACGCATGTATTCTAATGTCGTAATTTCTTTTCTTCTGAAATTCTTGCGGAACAGGCTTCCTGTTCTATCATTTTGATTATTAAAAGCCTTTGCATACGCCATGAAAAATCGTCTAAACATTTCACTTACTACCATACTAACAATTGTTCTATTTTGCATTAAACCCATGCGAGCTATAAATCTAGTTAGTCCCCTAAATTGGCCAATATTTGCTTTCATTTCATCCCACGTTTTGACTCTTATCAGATAATGGAAATGGTTGTCCATTAAGCACATACAGATAATTGTAACAAAAGGACTCATGTAATATTCAAACTTTTCTTTAAAATAACGTTTATTCTCATCATTAAGGAAAATCTTTTCTCGATTATTTCCTTGATTATAAACGTGGTAAACTCGCTCCTCTTCTAATGGTTTATGGTAATTTGTTGCTGCCATACTCTATAAATTATATTTGTTAATGAATTAGATAGAACATAATTCATATTATGATCTACTCCCTTTAATCCTCAAAAACATAAATTGTCCGCATATTTTAAGAATTTTATTTAACAAGAAGGGAATAAACTCTCTTACAAATTAAAAAAAAGTATTGATATCCGAAGCAATCACAATACTTCCTAAGTCTTAGGAAAGTTTTAAGAATTTTCTTTAGAAAAGGCATAAGAAAAAGGAAATCTCTCCCTACTCCAAACTAAAAATCAAGTATATTTGCAAAAGAAAACGACTAATAATGAAAAACATTAAAACACTGACACTTATTTCTCTTCTCATAATTTCCTCTATCAGCGTAATTTCTCAAAATCCCGAAAAATCCGTTAATGTTCTTTTTGTCGGAAACAGCTATACAGCCGTTAATACTTTGCCACAAATTGTTAAAGATATTGCTATCTCATGTGGCAATAATTTGTCTTATTCTATGAACACCCCGGGAGGTTGCACCTTTAAAATGCATACCGCCAACTTGTCTGCCCAATATATTATTAATGGTGGGTGGGATTTTGTCGTACTTCAAGAACAAAGCCAACTGCCTGCAATGCCTCTAAATATAGTTGAGACAGAATGCTTCCCTTATGCTCAAATACTCGACAGCTTGGTCGTATCTAACAACCCTTGCTGTGAAACAGTTTTCTATATGACATGGGGACGTGAAAACGGCGATGATGAATACTGCCAGCAATATCCTCCGGTTTGTACCTATGAAGGAATGGACAGTCTACTCTACGCAAGGTATATGTATATGGCTTACTCCAATTCCGCTATTATTTCCCCAGTCGGTGCCGTATGGCACTATATTCGTAATGCCTATCCTGACATCAAACTTTATAGTAGCGACGGAAGTCACCCATCCCCTGCCGGATCTTATGCCGCAGCCTGTTGTTTCAATACTGCCTTTTTCAGGACAGACCCAGCTGAAATCACTTATAATTATACACTCAACGACGAAACTGCCGAAAAAATAAAATACTCCACAAAAACAGTTATGTACGACAGTTTATCTAAATGGATGATTGGAAGTTATGACTCTATCATAACAGCAAACTTCGAGTATCAAATTGATTCCACAAGTGTTTCATTTATTAATACCACTCAAAATGCCAGCTCTTACTTTTGGAACTTTGGAGATGATCAAACTTCAACACAATATAGCCCCATACACTCTTACTCAGACTTCGGAGAGTATAATGTAACTCTCATCGCTGAATCTTTCTGCGGTAGTACTGATACAATCACGAAAACGATTATGTTGAAGAATGAATGGAATGATTTATCCTTATATCAACGACAAAAAGATCTTGAAATTTATCCAAACCCCGCTGATCATATTTTGTATATTATCGTTCCCGACAACTATCAAAATGATTATATTTCCATATATAATGAGGAAGGTTCTTTGGTAAAAAAACACCGACTCTATAATCAAAAAACTCTGCAAATTGATATTAAATACATCCCTTCTGGCATATACTATGTTAATAACAATAAAGTGATAATAAAATAATGAAATCCCTTTTCCTTCTCGATGCCATGGCATTGATATATAGGTCGTTTTTTGCTTTCCAAAAAACGCCACGCATAACTTCAAGCGGTCTTAACACGTCAGCCGCCTTCGGATTTACTTCTTTTTTAATTGACCTTATTAAAAAAGAAAGACCATCACACCTTGCCGTTTGCATCGACTCTCAAAAACCAACTTTCCGTCATGAAGAATATGAACAATATAAAGCTACCCGTAGTAAAATGCCGGAAGAAATAGCTTCAAATATCCCTTTCATTAAATCAATTCTATCAGCAATGAATATTCCTCTCATCGAATGCGCTGGATATGAGGCCGATGATATTATAGGGACACTGTCAAAAAAAGGAAGTGAACAAAACTATAACGTCTTTATGGTAACTCCTGATAAAGATCTTGGACAACTTGTAAATGACAGAGTTAGTATGTATAAACCTGCTCATGGCAAAACCCCTGCCGAAATACTTGGACCTAAAGAAATTTGCGAAAAATTCGGAATTAAATCCCCTGTCCAGATGATTGATTATCTTGGTTTAGTCGGCGATTCTTCCGATAATATACCAGGCGTCAGTGGAGTAGGCCCAGTCGCAGCAAAAAAACTGCTGGATCAATTTAATGATATTGAAACTATTATCTCCAACACTGACTCCATCAAAAACCAAGCCCTGAAAACTAAAATTGAAAATTGTAAGGAACAAGCAATTCTATCTAAATACTTGGCAACTATCATAACCGACGTCCCATGTAATTGTAATATTGATAGCTTCGAAATTAAAACGCCTGATTTTGATAAATTAAAAGTGATCTTCTCTGAACTCGAATTCAAAACACTTGCTCAACGAATAGTTACAGGAATCAGTCTGGACCATAATAAAGACGCCGACAGAACAGACCTTTTCCCCCAAAAGGCAATAAATGCTGCTACTTCCCAAGTCTACACAGAAACCACCCCCGACTATAACGCCCCAACCCTGTTCGACACTTCCTTCAACACCATTGACTCCACCCTCCATTATTATCACCTGATCTCTTCCCCTGAAGAAATAGAAAATTTACTGACACTTCTATTACCGCAAAAATTTATCGCTTTTGATACCGAAACGACCGGTTTAGACGCCAATAATTGCGAATTAGTGGGATTTTCCTTCTCTTTTAAACCTCACGAGGCCTATTACGTCGCCTGCCCCTGCAACTTTAATTCAACTCACAACATTATCGCAAAATTTAAACCTGTCTTTGAAGATAAGAACAAGGTAATCATAGGACATAATATTAAATTTGACATCTTGGTTCTAAAATGGTACGACATAGAAATTTACGCTAACTTGTTCGATACCATGATCGCTCATTATATTATTAATCCTGAGAGTAAACATAGCATGGACTACACTTCCCAAGTCTATCTAAACTACGACCCCGTACCTATAGAAAACCTCATCGGAAACAAAAATAACTCCCAAATATCTATGAGAGACGTCCCCATCGGCATTATAAAAGATTATGCCGCAGAAGACGCAGACGTCACTTTCCAAGTTTATCATAAACTGACTCCGGAACTTGAAAAAGTCGGCGGGACAAAACTGTTCGAAACAGTCGAAATGCCTCTCATTAAAGTCCTCGCCGATATGGAATTCGAAGGCGTGAAAATCGATGTTAATATATTAAACGATTTCGCTGAACAACTGAAAAAAGAAATTCACGAAACTGAGGCAACTATTTATGCCTATGCCGGTTCGTCCTTTAATATCGGATCCCCCAAACAACTGGGCGAGATACTCTTCGATAAACTACAAATCATAGCTAAACCGAAAAAAACTAAAACAGGTCAATATGCTACCGGCGAAGATATCTTACTTAAATTACAATATGTTCACCCTATCATCGAACAAATTCTTAATTATCGCTCCCTCTCAAAATTAGTCTCTACTTATATCGAGCCCCTGCCCCAACTGATCAACCCTCGTACAGGCAGAATCCACACCACCTTTAATCAGGCCGTCGTCGCTACCGGACGCCTGAGCTCTAATAACCCCAACCTCCAAAATATCCCCGTTAGAACAGAACGTGGTAGAGAAATTAGAAAAGCTTTCGTCCCACGTACAAAAAATAACCTCATCGTTTCTGCCGACTATTCCCAAATAGAATTGAGAATTATGGCTCATATCTCCGGCGATATCAATATGCAAAACGCCTTTAAACTCGGAAAAGACATCCATACTGCTACTGCTGCAGCAGTATATAATGTCGACGAAGCTTTTGTTACCCCGGAAATGAGACGCACCGCTAAGACAGTTAACTTCGGCATTATCTATGGCATCTCCGCTTTCGGACTGTCTGAACGACTCCACATATCAAGAAAACATTCCGTGGAACTCATAAACCAATATTTCGAAAACTATCCCGGAATTAAAAAATATATGACCGAAATAGTTGAATTCGCAAAAGAAAATGGTTTTGTCGAGACTATCCTGGGGCGTAAACGTTATATTAATGATATACTCTCTAAAAATGCTACCGTACGCGGTTATGCCGAACGAAACGCCATAAACGCCCCAATACAGGGCTCTTCTGCCGATATGATTAAAATTGCTATGATTAACGTCCAAAATGAAATACAACAACTTAACCTTCAATCTAAAATGATTCTTCAAGTCCATGACGAACTCGTCTTCGACGCCTGCGAATCCGAAGTAGACCAACTTAAAAAGATATTGATCGAGAAAATGACCAACGCTCTTAAACTTGACGTCCCTATTGAAGTCTCCGTAGGAGTAGGTAAAAATTGGCTCGAGGCACACTAATCTCTCATTATTTTATCTTATTTTTGTATCATGATAAAACCTGAAACAGTCCAAAAAATTCTCGACACCGCCAGAATTGAAGAAGTGGTAGGCGACTTCGTCTCCCTGAAAAAACGCGGAGCAAATCTTATGGGACTGTGCCCCTTTCATAATGAAAAAACTCCGTCTTTCGTGGTCTCCCCCGCTAAAGGTATCTTTAAATGCTTCGGCTGTGGCAAAGCAGGCAACGCAGTCCATTTTATTATGGAACACGAACACTATTCCTATCCCGAAGCACTGAAATACCTCGCCGCTAAATATGATATCTTTGTAGAAGAATCCGAACGTACACCGGAAGAAATTATTAAAGACGACCTCAAAGATAAACTGTTTAACATTAATTCATTCGCCCAAAAGTATTTTACCGACACCCTGCTTAATTCACAACAAGGTAAACTTATTGGCCTCGCCTACTTTAAAGAAAGAGGCTTTACCGATGATACTATTAAACAATTTCAACTCGGCTATTGTCTCGATTCTTTTGACTCCTTTACAAACAACGCGGAAAAAAATGGATATAAAAAAGACATCCTGTCCAAATCAGGTCTCGTGATCGTTAAAGAAGAAGATAATAAAATGTTCGACAGATTCCGCGACCGTGTAATCTTCCCTATTCATAACCTCACCGGTAGAGTTATTGGCTTCGGCGGAAGAATTATGACTGCAGATAAAAATAGATCCAAATATATTAATAGCCCCGAAACTGATATCTATCATAAAAGCGAGACACTATACGGAATCTATTTCGCCAAACAAGCTATCGTCTCCCAAAATGTCTGCTTCCTCGTCGAAGGATATACCGATGTTATCAGTATGCACCAGGCCGGCTTTAAAAATGTCGTGGCTTCCTCCGGAACATCCCTCACCGTCGAACAAATCCGCCTGATTAAACGCTTTACTAAAAATATTACAATTATATACGATGGAGACTACGCCGGTATTAAAGCTTCCCTTAGGGGTATTGATATGGTTCTCGAAGAAGGCCTGAATGTCAGAATTGTCCCACTCCCACCCGAAGATGACCCCGACTCCTTCGTAAAAAATAACCGCACCTCTTTCGTAATTGACTACCTGAAAGAAAAAACTGAAGACTTCATTTCCTTTAAAACCAACCTTCTGCTCCAAGATGCACAAAACGACCCAATCAAAAAAGCTGAAGTTATCAGAGATGTCGTCCATTCTATTTCCCTGATCCCTGACGCCATTTCACGCTCCGTTTACCTTAAAGAATGTTCTAACCTCATGGAAACTAAAGAACAAATTCTTATAAACGAAGTCAATAAAGATATCGCGAAAAAATATAAAAATCTCCCCCAAAAAGATTTTTCGGAAACAGAAGCCGTGACAACTGCCGTCGCCATAGATACTGATGACAACATTTTACCTCCCTCAGACCTCTATTTTCTGGAAAAAGACGTGATTGAAAAAATACTGCTTTACGGTGATTTCCGATCTGTTTATCCTGAACATGATGACGATGAAATATCTACAGCTCAATATATTATAGATGAAACTCTCGGAGACAATATCGAATTCTCCGAACCGGCATTCCAAAAAATACTCAATATCTTTAAAGATGGCGCGCAACAAGATGTTGTCCCCGACGAAAAAACATTCATTAATCACCCCGATAAAGATGTCGCTACAACTGCCGCAAACCTGATATCCTCCCGCTATTCAATTAGCGATAACTGGAAGGAATATAAAGTTTATATTAATGACGAGTCCTCAGATATCTCCAATACTGTCATTCGTTCCATATATTCGCTGAAAGCTGCCCGCATAAAAATATTACGCGAAAACCTCCACAAAAGAATGGAAATTTCAAAAGACGAAGAAGAAATTACCAATCTACTGGAAACAGATAAAAAATATAAGGAGTTTGAAATACTGATAAACAAATACCTCAACAGAATTATTACTTAACTCCAAAAGAGTTATTTCTGCATCTTCGCACGTATGGCCTTGATCATGTCATCGGTCATGCTCTCAAGATCCCAAACAGGCTTCCAGCCCCATTCTTCCCTTGCACAAGTGTCATCCATCTTATCCGGCCAGGAATCTGCTATAGCTTGCTTTATAGGCTCAACTTCGTACACCATTTCAAAATTAGGAATACGTTTCTGTATTGCCTTCTTTAAAATTTCAGGATCAAAACTCATAGAAGTGATATTGAAGCCATTGTGATGTTTGAACTTTGAAGTGTCAGCTTCCATAATATCTATGGCAGCCTTTATAGCATCCGGCATATACATCATATCAAGGAATGTCCCCGGTTTTAAAGGGCAGGTAAACTTACCTGTTTGTACCGCAGCATAATAGATCTCAACCGCGTAATCTGTCGTACCACCACCCGGAAGCGTAACATTGGAAATAAGACCGGGAAATCTGACGCCACGTGAATCTACACCAAATTTTTTCTGATAATAATCACCTAAAAGCTCGGCAGAAACCTTAGTTACTCCATACATGGTGTTTGGACGCTGAATAGTGTCTTGCGGAGTATTCTGATGAGGTGTCGTCAGGCCGAAAGAACCAATGGAACTCGGAAAAAAGACTGAACACTTCAATTCTCGCGCTACCTCAAGAACTCCATAATGGCCCATGAGACCAATCTCCCAAGCAAGTTGTGGCTTGGCTTCAGCAACTGCCGAAAGTAACGCCGCAAGATTATAAATGGCATCAACCTTATATTTTTTAACAAGCTCGGCAAGTCTCGCCGTATCTCTAATGTCTAGAGCCTCT
>JAQVPY010000140.1 GCA_028701815.1 Bacteroidales bacterium
GATACGACTGGAATTCAAAACCTGTAACATCTGGTCTATTTGCTCGTCCCCCCCGTATTGTAGTATATCCTGCTGAATATTAACCTGTTCCGTAAGCAGCGCCTTCGATATGGAATTACTCGACGAAGGAAACATAACCACGGTGGATTTATATTTAGGGGTGATAAAAAATGGGGAGGAAAAGGCTATCGACAACAGAATTGTTATCAGGGTCACACCAAGAAGCAGCCTTCTGTGCTTAAGGATCAATGACACCAAATACAACGATTCGAATTTTTTGTTCTCGTTAAACTTCATTATTTCAAGTCAATAGTTTTTTTTTAAAAAGTTTGTAAAAGTACATAAAAAAGTGGAAATAATCGATTTTCTTATCAAATAATTCTTTATTCCACTTTTTTAGGTCTCAACAAGACGAGCATCTCTCTAATATTAAACATATTAAGAATAATAGCGAGCAGCACAGCTACGCACAATTGGAGCAGCATTTTCCAGTACCACGTCCAAATATTCAGGCGGACGATCAGGGCACCGGAGACAAAAAGCAGGACAATAAACAGCAAAAAGGTCAGTATTGTTTTATTATCGGCGTTAAAGTGAAAAACTTTTTTTGTGACGAAGACCTGTGCGATAGAGACTGTCGACTGGGTAATAACGCCCGTTATGGCTGCACCTATCACTCCATATTTAGGAATAAGGATAAAGTTCAATATAAGGTTAAGTGTCATACCGGCGGCAGCGATGATATTCAGGTATTTCAGGCTCCCGTTTGCCGTCAGCAGTGTCCCGAAGAGGTAACCGAACGACATGCCCGGTAGACAGAACATCAGGGTATTACAGGCTTTTGCAGAGATGTCCACATGTTCGGTATACATCACATTCATAATATCATACCCAAAAAAGAGCCCCACCGAAGCAAAGGAAAAAGAGAAAACTGCGAGGAGATTAAACGCCACCTTAACAATACTTCTGACATCTTCTTTCTGTTTCAACATCCTCGAAAATATTGGCAGCAGTAGCACCGCAAAGAGGTAGGCAAAATTATTCAGCGCTTCCAAAAGTCGGAAAGCATGGGCATAAATACCGGCCTGGATGTCGCCTTCATTGCCTGGCAGCAGTTCGCTAAGCATCACGCTGTCCACGCGATTATAAAAAGCCATCAAGAGGGTAAGCACTGCAAATGGGAAACTTTTCTTTAAGATCAGGAAGAAGAACTTCTTATCGAATTTAAGTCGCTGAAACGAGGCGTTTTTCAACACGACACAGAAAGCGGTAATTGCGGTAAGCATATAGGCGGCAGTCTGCGCAAAGATAAACCATTCTATACGGAACTTCCCTGCGAAACATTTTGCATACAGCAAGATAAGACAGAATACTATCAACAGGAACCTGTCGAGAACAGACAAAAAACTGTCGGTAACGAATTTAAGCTGTCCCGAAATATTCGACCTCAGATATAATATAAAGGAGAGGAGAAACTGATTAAATGCGAGGATGCCAAGGAGGGCAAACTGACGAGCTGAATAGCCGAGAACTGCCGCCACTGCAAAAGCGATCACAAAATATAACAGTCCTAAAAGGAGTCGGAGTGTTACTATGGGGGCGAAATGTTTTCGCAGAAGTTGCGGATTCTGGGCGATATGGCGATTATTGAAGTTCACAATCCCCATATCCAGAAAAATATTAATTACAAAGGTAAGGTTGTATATGGCGAAATATAATCCGTATTCCTCTGTGCCCACTACGTTCTGCACGTTTCTATCCACAAAAAAGATATAAAACGGCTTTATCAACAAATTCAGCAAAAGCAGCAGGATAAGATTAAGTACAAACTTTTTCTTCACATCTCGGAGATTAATTTGCAAAAATACATGTTTTTTTTAATATCTTTGCAGAAAAAACATGAACATACTTCTCATCGGTTCCGGCGGTCGCGAACATGCCATCGCCCACAAGATATCACAAAGCAGACTGCTCGAGAGATTATATATAGCCCCGGGCAACGGAGGCACAGCCGTCGAAGGCGAAAATGTTCCTCTGAATATAATGGATTTTAATCAGATCAACGACTTTGTTGCTGATAAAGAAATTGACATGTCGTCGTCGGTCCTGAAGGTCCTCTTGCAGAAGGCATCACCGACTTTTTAAAGACACACGCGAAAAATAATAAGCTTAGGATAATAGGTCCATCTAAAGATGGTGCCCTCCTCGAAAGTAGCAAGGATTTTTCCAAGAGATATATGCTAAAATATGGCATACCGACAGCCGGATACAGTTCGTTTACTAAAGACTCTTTAGACGACGGGTATGCATTTATTGACACATTGCCTTCACCTTATGTACTAAAAGCAGATGGATTAGCAGCCGGCAAAGGTGTATTAATCATCGAAGACAAAGAAGAGGCTAAGCGGCAGCTTAAAGAGATGCTCGTGGAAGAAAAATTCGGTACTTCGAGTGACACGGTAGTCATTGAAGAATATCTTAAGGGGATAGAGCTTTCTGTATTCATATTAACAGATGGCAAAGAATATCTAATACTTCCTGAAGCGAAGGATTATAAGCGCATAGGCGAACATGACACCGGTCCCAACACCGGCGGTATGGGTTCGGTGTCACCGGTACCTTTTGCAGATGCGGCCTTCATGAAAAAAGTTGAAGACAGAATCATAAAACCTACTGTTAAGGGTTTAGCCGAAGAGCATATAGATTACACGGGTTTCATCTTTATTGGGCTGATGAACTGCAACGGAGACCCTTATGTGATAGAATACAACTGTCGCATGGGCGACCCGGAAACGGAGTCGGTATTTCCGAGAATCAACAGCGACATACTTGATGTCTTCAATAAAGTCTGTGACGGCAAGATTGCTTCTATTGCTTTGGACATCAATCCTGCCACTGCCGCTACTGTGATGTTAGTCTCAGAAGGCTATCCCGGCAAATACGACAAGGGCATGGCAATATCAATCAAGGCCGATAAAAACGCCATCATTTACCATGCAGGAACAAAAATTAACGATGACGCTGTGCTCGTAGCAAACGGCGGCAGGGTGATTGCAGCCACCGCTTTCGGAGACTCCGTCAGTGACGCTTTCAACAACGCATACAAAGTTGCCGGAAGCATCATCTTCGATAAAAAATATTACAGGCGCGACCTCGGACAAGATCTGACAAAAAAATGTTAGTAAGGTTTTTTAGAAACACATATCCGTCAAATATAGCAGTATTATTGGTGCTGGCAACAATATTTCAGCTACCGTGCTTTCTGTCTCCGTCATTTATCACGTCAGACACGGTTACCCCTATTGTTGAGCTCATTTCCGCTCTTGCCGACATTTCTCCGATAATATCCACCATTTTATTATTCGGCTGTTTTCTAATATGTATCCTTACCGTCAGCAAAATAAACAAAGACAACATTCTGATATCCAAGACATCTCTCGTACCGCCGGCAGTATTCGCCGTGTTGATGGGATTTACGACCAACAACCCTATCATAATTGCCGACATGCTGATTCTCTTCAGCATCCAAAAGTTACTTGACATAGACACAGCGAACTCAGATGTTGAAGTCGACTTCCTCGGCGCGGGATTTCTTACAAGTCTCGCTCTGCTCACAGACTTCAACGCGATGATGTTTTTACTGCTTTTGGTTCTCTCAATCTTCATCACAAGATCTTTCAGAATCAGATATATCATTATCATGATTTTAGGATTTATCCTTCCGATACTCATCTGGATATTCTTCCTATACGTCCGCAACGACTTATCGTCTGCACTGTCACTTGTCACCGCGATGAACTTCGACTTCGGATATTTCTATACAAATCTCTCAGTCACTCAAATCATATTCGTATGTATGATAGCAGTTATTGCTATCGTCTCCGTTTTATATACGTTGCTGCGGCTGGGCAAATTCAACATCTCAATGCGGTCAAAATACACCTTTCTGGTGATTACGACTGTCATCTCCGTAATCTTGGCCATATCCACAGATTCACCGCTGACATACATCTATTTGTCGATGCCCGCCCTGTCATTTCTTTTAGCTTACATGCTTACGAATATACGTAATATATGGGCTGAAATAATCTATACTCTTGTCGCCTTAGTGCCGCTATTGTTAATTTTTTAATCGCCCCACAATGTTAAAGAGCACCTTTGAAGATTTTACGACTGTTGCAGGATGTGATGAAGCAGGTCGCGGCTGCCTCGCCGGCCCCGTCTGTGCCGCTGCAGTCATTTTGCCTCGCGGGCTCAACATCGACCATTTAAACGATTCCAAACAGCTGTCGGAAAAACAGAGATATCTTCTTCGCGACACTATCTTAAAAGAATCCCTCGACTATGCCGTTGCTTTTGTCGACAACGAAGAAATCGACCGCATTAATATACTAAACGCTTCAATCCTCGCCATGCACCGCGCATTAGATGCGATAAAGAGACTTGTCCCCGAGTTTATCCTCGTCGACGGGAATAAATTCAAACAATATAGAGACATCAACCATCTGTGTGTTGTTAAAGGAGACGCCACTTATGCATGTATCGCGGGTGCATCGATTCTTGCCAAGACATATAGAGACGACCTCATGGTCGATTTATCTAAAAATTATCCGGAATATCTTTGGGAGCAGAATAAAGGCTACCCTACTGCCGCTCATGCCGCAGCAATACTAAAATACGGATTTTCGCCGTTTCATAGAAAAACGTTTGCTGTACCGACACAAACAAAATTATTTTAAAGATGAAAACAAAAAGGATACAAATTGTAATGACAGCGGCTTTGTCCCTGATCGCTTTAGTTAGCGTTATTGCTGTATTATACGACATTTCTGAAAGAAACAAACAAAATGAAATAATATATCATCTGTTATCCAACGACACTAAATATGTAATGGAGTCATCTTCTCTCGCCACTCTTTCGGATATAATCCTCTCTGACGTATGCAACAATTTTACCGCAGATAATATAAAAGGTATTCAAGAGATAAAAAGCACTCTGAACATATTGTGCAACGACAGTTCATACTATGAAAGAGTGAAAGACTGCAAATCGTATCTCGCAGTATATAACTCCGGGAGGTGGGTCGTATTAATCAAAACTGACATAAAAGTTCCCTCTCAGGTAAAATTCGCTACCGGCAACGAATATAAATATGTATATATTGCTTCCGAGAAGTTCGAGCGTCCCTCGATTATTGAGATGAACAGGGCTGAAAAAGAGGCTGTCGTCATATCAGCCAACAACACCTCACAATTTCACATCTATGAACTTACGCGTGCTAACGACAGGGAGCGATGGATCTGTCACGATTTTTATTTCAACGGCGGACAAATTGAGATACTATCATTTTACAATCATGCCGACAACATAGGAGACAACATAACAAAGAACCCCTCTCCACTGATAAACTCCTGCAAAGAGAATATGCTTTCATACAGATACACTTACTCCGACGGCAAGGCAGTGAGCAGACTCGTTTATGCCGCTTCTACTGCAGTAATAGCCGTTGCACCGCAAGATGAGACAGCCGCAAAAGCAGAAGAGCCCGCGCCGCGAGTTGAAGAGCCCGCTGTTACAGCACTTCCCGAAATCAAAAAAGACCCGTCCGCCCTATTTTATACATCCAACATCATCTCACACGGGCCATTTTTCGTTAATAATCACACGAACAAACAGGGCAACATCATTTTGCAAGACAATAAAAACAACATTTATTATCTGAATACCGACGGAAAACAAAAATGGCAGTTTAATGCCGACGCACAAATTATCGGCGACGTCACTATCGTCGACTTATATAAAAACAACAAGACACAATATCTCTTCAACACAAAGACGCGACTTTACGTACTTGACATCAACGGCAACCAT
>JAQVPY010000141.1 GCA_028701815.1 Bacteroidales bacterium
GCGTTTCCTGCCGCACTGTTTATCAGGAAGTTCTCCTATAAATCAGGCATCCTTTTAGGATTGGGCTTATATGCTCTTGGGGCATTGCTGTTTATTCCCGCCGCAGCCATTGGAGTATACTATCCGTTTTTGATTGCTTATTTCATATTAACCTGCGGCTTATCTTTTTTAGAAACGAGTGCAAACCCGTATATTCTTTCTATGGGCAGCGAAGAGACGTCCACACGAAGATTAAATCTCGCGCAGGCCTTCAATCCCATAGGTTCTCTTATGGGCATGTTCGTGGCAATGAAATTTATCCAGGCAAGATTAAATCCCATGACCACTGCTGAAAGAGCATCTCTGACCGATGCTGAGTTTGATGCCATTAAACAAAGTGACCTTGGCATTTTAATTACCCCATACATAGTTGTAGGTTTTGTAGTGTTAGCACTTTTTGTCATCATCCTTTGTGCCAAGATGCCTAAAAATGCAGACAAAGACCATTCTCTTCACCTCGGGAAGGCTTTAAGCAGAATCTTCTCCATACCCAATTACAGAGAAGGTGTCATAGCGCAGTTTTTCTATGTAGGGGTACAGATCATGTGCTGGACCTTTATCATCCAATACGGAACAAGAATTTTTGTCGGTGAAGGGATGGCAGAACTTGATGCAGAAGTTTTGTCACAAAAATACAACATCGTCGCGATGGCGTTATTTTGTGTCAGCCGCTTTATATGCACCTTCTTATTAAAATATTTCCGCCCGGGCAAATTATTATCAACCCTCGCCATCGTCGGCGGCATACTAATATGCGGCGTAATCGGATTTCAAAACCGTTACGGTCTCTACTGTTTAGTCGGCGTCTCCGCATGTATGTCGCTTATGTTCCCGACTATTTACGGCATCGCCTTAAAGGGCTTGGGCGAAGATGCAAAATTCGGCGCGGCCGGACTGATCATGGCCATTCTCGGCGGATCTGTTATGCCACCTTTACAGGCTCTAATCATTGACAAAGGTGTCATTGCAGGACTTCCTGCTGTAAACATATCCTTTATATTACCGTTTATCTGTTTTATAATAATCACACTTTACGGTTTCAGAACTGAAAAAAGAACAAAACCATTAATATCATGAAAAAGATCTCACGAATTCTTGCCCTCCTTCTAATAGTAATATTTGCCGCATCATGTACGGGTAACACCACGTTTTCAATAAAAAACGCGTCGAGTTACAAGATTTCAGACATCATCTGCTATACATACGACTCAAGTGAACATGAATGTGAGGAGATTGAAATACCCTCCATAACAGCCGGCGGAAGCTCAAGCGTTTATATGGTCACCGGAACAGCCGCTAAGGTAATGGTTTCATTCAAATTTTACATTGAGGAGACAGAAACTTTCACAGAGAGATACTATACAATCGATAAATTCGTTTTATGGGAAGGAGAAAATACTGTAATCACAATTGACGATAACACTTACGTACACATCTGACTATGAAACGGATTAAAATAGATGACACCAATGATAGACTTTTTGTATGGGCATGGAATCTGTACAAAAAGTCGTTTCCGCCGGAAGAACGCCGTCAGCTTCAAGTGCAACGTTCGGCTATGGCTACCGCGAAACAATATATCTTTGAAGTTATTATCGACGATAACTCTGCACCTATAGGGCTCTTTTTATGGTGGAAATTTGAAGACATGCGATATATAGAACATTTCGCAATAGCCCCTGAATTTCGCAATCAGGGTTACGGAAAAGAAATAATGGCGTCATTTATCACCGAATCTAACTCGCCGGTAGCCCTCGAAGTAGAAATACCTTCCGACGAAATTAAACCCCGCCGTATCAATTTCTACAAACGACTCGGGTTTATCATCAACAAGGCAGAATACTTTCAACCGCCTTATAAAGTAAACGGACAGCCGGTTAAAATGCTTTTAGCAACATATCCACGGCCATATACTGCAGACGATATAAATATCTTCTGCAAGAAATATCACCATATCATTCACAGATCTGTCATTGACGAAAGACTTTATAAGCGATTCAGCTATAGGACGCAATAGTAATAGCAATTAACAATTAACGAATAACAATTAACGAATAACAATTAAGAATTTATGATAACAAATCTTACAAAAACTGAATTAAAGTTGTTCACGATGATTTACGTGGCAAATATTGATGGAAACTTCTGCAAAGAGGAGTTGGAACATATTTTATCCGAATTTGAAGACAGCAGCAATGAAAAAGTGAAAAAGACATATTCCAAACACTCAGATATAGAATGCTGCGAGATTATCAAACAGGGCATAAAGGAGTATTATACAAAGCCTGACGACAGAAAGCACTTTCTGGATGAAGTCCGCGAGGTTCTCTTCTCCGATGGTAAGTATAAAGGCTCGGAGATGATTTTGATGAAAAAGCTGGCAACGATAGTAAATCAGTAATTACGCCGATACGCTCTTACGAACCAAGTTATAACTTTAAGTATATCTTTTTTCTATATAGAGGAAAGGTGGCGGCCCAACAGATGACAACCACTGTGATTCCCCATAATGCTGCCCGTAACGGCGTAGTCGTTAGCGGAGCAAACAAAAATGCATCAAGCCAGGTGCTAACATGATAAATTTGTCCGTTTGCCGTAAAAGAGAACATCCGGTTAAATATGATTATCAACTCGGAAAGTATATACGTAAATAATGCGTTGGTGCCGAAAACCAGAAAAAATGGTGTCCATCTTTTCCGCTCATTTACATCGATAACCCAAAATATTATAGCCCACAACAATATCGCCCATCCACAGGTGTAAAGGACAAAAGAGCTGCTCCAGACAGGTTTGTTGATTGGAAAGACAAGATTCCACAAAAGACCAGACAGGATCAAGACGACACCGAGAAGACCGGTACGATACGGCACACGATATTTTTGATGGTCTTTGAGTAAAAACAACGGTGTCATGTAGCCAATGAGCGCATTACATATTGCCGGAAGAGAACTCATCATCCCTTCAGGATCAAAGGGAATACCATATCCGGTGTAAAGATGTTTTTCTCCAAAAAGGAATCTGTCGACTACCAATACTATGTTGTTTTCAAGGGTACAACCGAATATGAGCATCAGTATCCGGTAGCATAGGAGTATGCAGACAGTTATTAAGACAATACGTTTGGGTGATTTCAGCCATAGTACAAGAAAAAAGGTAGCCACATAAACGATGGCAATGCGCTGCAACACGCCTAAGATACGCCATGATGACGGGTCGCCATTGAAAGGAAATATGTTTAAAATAAACCCTGTAAGAAATATCAACGCCCCCCTTTTTAATATTTTGAATGTCAGCTTTTTATTTAGCTCATAATTATGTTTTTTTGCCACAAAACAAATGGAGGCGCCTACAATAAATAGAAAAAACGGAAACACTAAATCGGCAACAGTACAACCGTTCCAAGAGGAATGAGCTAAAAATTTATACTTCGGTCCCTCACCTTGGACGTTGACCATAATCATCCCTATTACCGTCAGCCCGCGCAAGACATCTAACGATATAAATCGTTTCGCAACAGTTGCAGTCATAATAGCATAGATTTAATTAGTCTGCAAAAATAGAGTCAATATCTTCCGCACGTTTCAAGAGCTCAAGACATGATGACAACACATTATTATAAGGCTGCGGTTCTGACAATCCGTGCTGCTGTTCCACCCAGTAGAGTTCCCACGCGGGGAAGTTGCATTCCGTGCCGGCATGCCTGTTTGCAAAATAATATTGCCAGCGTGGCAAATAATAGTCTCTAATCAAGCCCGACCATATACGGGCGGAGTAATCGTCCACCGGCGGTCCCCAAACGGTAACGATCCTTCTGGCGTTACGTTCATAATAATCCTTCAATTCAGGGGTATCGCCGTGCTTTCGTGCATAACCCAGCCAATTTTCCAAACGCAGCACAGGGTGTGAGCATAAAATACGGTCGGTTGCCGTAGCGAGGTATTCGAACTCCGATTCGAGACGGGCAGACTTGTTAAGATCGTTACAGTTGCAGATAGAATCGACAATAACGTCCATCTTTGCGCCGAGATACTGAGCGGTCATTTCGACCATATCTATTACAAAGAGCGGAGAGTTTTTGAGATCGGGGATAGCTTTGGCGAGACTTTCTATACCGGAATAGAAGTCGCTGTTAGCATTAATAGAGCCTTTACACACCGTACCAGGGCGGAATTGCCAGCTATAACGCGGGTGGTCGGTAAAAGAGCCATACACGGAATTAAGCATACCCTTCCAGTAGTTTTTAACATAATCGTTAGTATGTCCGTAGCGACAAGCAGAATAATTATCGAGCCATGCAGTAAGGTCAATTTCTTTATTGGTCCATCCCGCGTCGCAGATAAGTTCATAAACCGCTTCATTGTTTTCGAGTCCTTCCGGAGCCATACCATAACCGGTCATCTTCCCTTTATTCGGGGAATTGAGGGCATCGAGGCGTCCGTTGGCATAAAAATCAAGGATTCCTGTCATTCCTGTTTTTCCGCCCATATTTGGTATCACACTGTAGACCCATTCCTTATTGAACATACCCTCATAGTAATTCCAGTTGGTTTCTGTTTTCCAAAAGCATTTATTATAGTCCACAGCCAAGTCGAGGAGCAGCATTTTGTCGTCAGGGACTTCACTAAGCAGAGCCTGCAAAGTCTTAAAGTCCCAGATATCGCGTTGATAGCCGAACATCCATCCCTGCATCACCCATACAGCGTCCGGATTTGCAGCTTTTATGGAATTATACACCTCTTTTCCGTAGTTGGCGAGCAAAGTATAGCGACTCGAATCGTCTTTTGGAGGAAACGGTATATCCATTTCATTGAAGCTGTCGATGATATAATAACCGTTTTTACCGAACTCTTTTTCCCATTCTTCAATAAACATTTGACCTATCCGTTGAAATAGAGGGTTATCCGGAGAGATCATCCAATTATGAAATGCGCCGCCGCACCATGAGGTCTCAAGAAGTACAAGGTCCGGAAACAGGCGCTGCATTGTTTGGGGGACGAAACCGGCAAAGGCGGGGCAGACAGGTTTCATGCCGAGGGCTTTCATGCGTTCGAGAATCTTATGTTGTAATATAACCTGATCTTTGTGCCATGATGACGGTAGCGGTCCGTCTACGCCGCTGATATTTCCCATGCGCATCCACGGGAAGTGTGCAGGACCAACGAAATACGCCGCTATTTCCTCATCGGTAAGTCCGAGTTTTTTCCACACGCGGGCAGAGATAGCCTCATTCGCAACTAAGGCGAGCGGCATATCAACGCCGTGGAGTGCCATCCAGTCAATTTCTTTTTCCCAGCGCGACCAGTCCCAATAAGGCATAGTATATCCGAATGTAACCACATTAAAATAATAATGATGTTTAAAAGGCGACACAACCGTCTTGGGCGCTTCGTCTTCGAGTTCCTTCGGCAATTCGCATCTATTGCCTGTCCACGAACAGATACCCATTTCGTGTGTTCTCACGAAGTCGTAATATCCGCGGCACAGGGACACCGGACTGCTGCCCTTCACAGTCAGTTTCCCATCTCTTACCGAAGTCTCGAACAAGTCGCAGCCATCAATTCTCTCAAGGGAGAGTGAGAGTTCCGGAGCATTACCGTCATTAGTAAAGCGTTTAATAACCGCTGCTGCTTCTTGGGCGGATTGTGAAAAGCATTTAGTCGTGCACAAGAGAATCAGCAACGACAGCAGTAGCATCATATTCTTCATAATAGATTACAATAACAAAAGTCAAAGATAGCAAAAAAAGAGGTATTATAATACCTCTCTACCGGATTTTCACAACCTTTCGGTTAATTATTCCATCGGTAGTGGTTATTCTAATGATATAC
>JAQVPY010000011.1 GCA_028701815.1 Bacteroidales bacterium
CACTGTCCATATATCATCAGCGCGATTAAGGACTACGAGTTGCTCTCCCGGTAATTTTATTTCTATCCTGTCAACTGCTTCTATCGGTAGTTCATTGACTATGCCGTTGAAGTTCCTTTCACTTTTTGTTTTGAAAACAGTGTATCTTAATGTTACTATAACCGCGAGCAGCACTAATATTATGATACCTGCCGTTAAAGATCGGTTAGATTTATTTGACATAATATTCCTCCATTCTTTTTATTCTTTTTCTGTGTTTTAATTGCATGTTGATTAAACCGTATATAACAACAACAACTATCGGGAAAAGAAAGTTAAACCATTTTAAGAATGCTTTTCTGCCGTCTTCCATTTCATCAATGGGGCGATATGATATGCCCTTGGAACGTAAGTCCATCAGCCCGGTGTCGTCTGAAAGCCAGTCGATGGAATTGGCGAACAAGTTGATGTTATCTGCATTTACTCGTTGTTGCCCTTGAGGTAGTATGTAATCTCCGTCGGCGATAACAACAATGGATGTCTCAGGACCGCCGTCGAAACTCCCCGTTAAAACTCCACCGATGATGACTCCCTTTAATGGATAATCAGAATTTAGCCACTTTTTGTCTATCTGAATGGTAAGGGGTAAAGCTTGTGTGCCTGAAGCTTCAGATGTGAAGAGCAGCGGTGTAAATGTCTTGTCGCTGCCGTTGCCTGTATACTGTATGGAAGCCGGGAACAATGTTATTAATCCATGTAACTTCTCTGTAATCGGGTGGTCGGCAAAATTTGAGATGATCGGCAAATATGGAAATGCCATTGGAATTCTCATGCTGAATGAGCCCTGATTCTGAACGACCCCGATAGTGCCACATTTTTTATCTATTACTGCATTGTCTTCAATAACTAAGCCGTATTTGGTCAGCCATCCCTCAATGCCGACATTCGTGGCCGATACTTCCATGCTGTTTTGTAGATCAGCCTTGACGTGCTCTATGTTTATCATCAGTTTTCCGCCCGCTGCAAGATATGATTCTAACCTGTCTAATTCATACTCGCTGTATTCCTTTGTTGGCGCAGTAATCACTAATGTTTTAAATCGGTTGATGTCTGTTGTGTCACCTAATGTGACAGGCTTTATATCGTATAAAACCGACATTTCTCCAAGAGATTGTCCGAATGCATTTATCGTCGGTTCCCCATGACCCTGAATAAATCCGATTAAAGGCTTATTGGTGATGGTAAGTTTTTTTATGGAAGTTGTCAGGATGTACTCAATTGCTGAGCCTTCCTGTATTACGGGGATTGCTTCGGTCTTGTCCCTGTATTTTATTACTACCCCGATATATGCTTTCTGCTGTTCCATTTTGTCTTTCTGACGAACATTGATCATCACGGGACGAATGCCTGCTTCGACTGCCCGTTTTTCCATCTCGGGACTTTCTGTGGGATCTATAAATTCAAAGGCTACTTTCCCCTTGGATATGGATGCGTATTCTTCAACCACGCTTTTTAAGTCGCTTTTGACCTTCGCAAATTGTGGCGGTAAACCCTTTGAAAAATATGCCGTAATGGTTACAGGCTCCTCCAAACCTTTTAATATGCTGTTTGTTGCATTGCTCATCGTATAATCTTTGTTTTGCGTGGTGTCAAAACGCTTGTACAATGATAGGGATACGATGTTGATCAATATAATGATACCGAAAATAATCAGTAATGTATATGTTAATTGTCTCTTCGTTTTCATGATTCCTGTTTTTTTAGTCTGCTATTTTTCTTTTTCCTAATACGGCTTGTGCGGAGATTAATCCAATCGCTGTCAAAGAAATAAAGAATATGATGTCACGTGTGTCTATAACCCCTCTCGACATGGATTCAAAATGTGTTCCGGTGCTTAAAAAACCGAATAATCCACTTATGAAACCGGTTGTGCTGCTCTCTAAAATTCCTGTTATGAAATGAAAGAAGATGCCGATACTCAGTGATACCAATACCGCTACTATCTGATTCTTTGAGATGCTGCTGGCAAAGATACCTATACCTATATAGGCACTGCTCATGAGAATTAATCCGAGGTATCCGGAAATTATGGCTCCGTGATCCACGTCACCAATACTCGCAACTGTTATATAATAGGGGATTGTTAGTGCTAACGCTATTATTATCAGCAGCAGACAAGATAAATATTTGCTGAAAACTACCTGCCATTCGGTAACAGGTTTGGTTAACAGTAATTCAATGGTGCCGGAACGATTCTCTTCTGCTAACGACCGCATGGTGATTAGGGGAATAAAGAAGAACAGCGACCAATAACTGATGGTGAAAAACGAATTTAATGTTGCCTGCCCCTGGAAAAATATGTCGGCTCCCGACGGCAGCCATGTGAAAAAACCGGTAAATCCGAGGAATAATACTAATAATATATATGCTATCAGTGAGTCAAAGAATGTCTTTAACTCTTTTTTTGTCAATATCCAAATTTTACTCATTTTGTAATATCTTTATTATCGTTTTGTAGTAATCTTATTAATCGTGCGTTAACTCACGGAAGACGTCTTCAAGTTTTGTCTCTTCAGAAGAAAGTTGAGTGAGAACCCAGCCGTTTTTGACACATAAGTTGAAAATATCCCTTTTGGAAGAAGAATCCGGTAACGACCGAATTTCAAAAGCATTTTTATTGTCTTTGATGAAATCGACGGAATGCACGTTCGGTAACGCCGCTATAGCTTTATAAATTGCATTGGATTCGCCGTCTTCTATTTGTACTGTTAAGATCTCCGCTCCGGTGGCATGCTTCCTTAATTCTTCGGCTGTGCCGTCAGCTACTATCTTCCCCTTGTTGATTATTAAAATTCTGTCGCATGTGGCCTCAACCTCTGCTAAAATATGAGAACTCAGAATAACCGTTTTTTCCTTTCCTATCCGCTTGATTAATTCCCTGATCTCAATGATCTGATTGGGGTCAAGCCCTGAAGTCGGCTCGTCCAATATGAGTACCTCAGGGTTGTGAATCAGAGCCTGTGCTAAACCGACCCTTTGTTTATATCCCTTAGATAACTCATAAATGTTCTTGTGCTTCTCGCGCTCAAGACCGCAAACGGAAATCATCTCCAGAAGCCTGTTGTCGACTTCACTCTTATTGACTCCTTGTAATAAGGCCGCATATCGTAAATAATCTATTACAGCCATATCTTGATATAACGGATTGTTCTCGGGAAGATATCCGATAAGTGACCTTATCTTCTCCGGCTCCCGAGTTACAGAGTATTTGCCAATGGTGATCTCTCCTGAGCTGGGCGCAAAATAGGTGGTGATGGCTTTCATCGTTGTGGTCTTTCCGGCTCCGTTTGGCCCCAAAAAGCCTAAAACCTCACCTGTCTTAACTGTAAATGAAATGTTATCAACAGCTTTCTGATTTCCATACTTTTTGGTAAAGTTTTTAATTTCTATATCCATACTTATAACAATGTTTGTTAACATTTTTTTGAATAGCAAAATTAAATAATTCTATATGATTTCATCAACCACTTAACAATATTTAACTGTCGTTGAGAAAAGTTTTAATAATTATTATTACTTTTGCATTACTTGTGTGTTTTTTAATAACTTTAAATAAATATTAGATCATGAAAAGAGTAGTATCTTTATTAACCATCACATTTTTATGTCTTTCCGCCGTTTGTCAGTCGGAAGAAAAAATTAATGCCGTTAAGGTGGCTGAAAAAGCTCCTGTTACTAAAATTAAAGACGGCTATGCCGTGGAAAAATCCGGCAACGAAACCTATAAAGGCTATTATAACGAAAAGGGAGAAAAGCAGGGCTGCTGGCTGATGTATAATGAAAAAGACCTTCTGAGAGGTATTACCGAATATGATAACGGTATTAAACACGGCGTTGAAGTCGTTTTCGACAAGCAGGGCGACATTGAACAGGAGAACCATTATAATAAAGGTGTTTTAAATGGAGAAAATAGAATATATCTGAGAGGTAACTATCTTGTAGAACGGGTAACCTATAACAACGGTATTAAAGAAGGTCTCTATCAGAGATATTATACCGATAAGCCGGGTAAGATTATGGAGGAAGTTAACTACTCTAACAATAAGAAAACCGGTCGTGCCAAATGGTATACTGATGATGGCAAACTTCTCGCCGACTATAATTACTCCGACGGAACATTTAACGGAACGAATATCGTTTATTATCCCTCCGGTCAAAAGATGTCAGAAGAAATCTTCGTTAATGACGTTCCTCAGTCTTATAAGGAATATTATGAAGACGGAAATGTTAAAATTTCCGGAACATATCAGGACGGCTTAAAAAACGGAGAATGGATAGAGACGTCTCAAGACGGCAAGGTACAGAATAAACAAAACTATTCTAAAGGGAAGTTGAGATAATTTATGTGCTTGAATAACCCCTTTGTTGATATTAATGGATATCAATGTTTTGGCTGTGACCCGAATAACCTGCAAGGTTTAAAGATGGAGTTTGCGGAAGAAAACGACGAAATCGTATCTCATTGGACTCCAAAACAATATTTTTGCGGATATAACGATATGCTACATGGTGGCATACAAGCCACGCTTTGTGATGAAATTGCAAGTTGGACGGTTTATGTAAAGTGCAATTGCGCTGGAGTTACGTCGAAGTTGACAATGAAATATAAATCTCCTGTCATCATTACAAAAGGAGATTTAACCCTGCGTTCACGGATAAAAGAGAATAAACGCAATAAGGTTGCGATCATTTCAGTTTCTTTATATGATGGTGCCGGCGACTTGTGTGCTGAGGCAGAGGCTGTCTTTTGGATGTTCTCTCATGAAGAATCGGTTTCTCATTACGGATATCCTGAGAATCATGAAGCCTTTTATAAATAAATAATATATATTTTTATATGGGTAAAAAAAAGCTGCTAAGAAATTAGCAGCTTTTTTTGTCGGGTCTTAAGACCTGTTATTTGTTGGATTCTGCACTCATGATTGCTTCGGGTTTCTTGGCAGTCTTACCTAATTTTTCAACGGTGCTTTTCTTTGTAAAATCGTATACCATGCTGGAACTCAAGAATACTGAAGAATAAGTACCGACAAGGATACCAACGAATAATGCGAATGCCATCCCTCTGATGCTTTCACCGCCAAAGATGAATATTGCGAGTAAAACTATCAATGTTGTACCTGACGTCATAATAGAACGTGCAAGTGTGCTGTTTACTGAAATGTTCAAGTTGTCTTTAAAAGGACGTTTCGGAAATAAACCGATGTTTTCTCTTTCACGGTCGAAGATAACCACTGATGCGTTGATTGAGTATCCGATAATTGTAAGGATAGCCGCAATGAACGTCTGGTCTAAGTCGAGCGAGAAGGGGAGAATACCGTAGAATAACGAGTAACATGAGATTGTGATGAATGCGTCGTGCGCTAATGCGATTACACTACTTAAGGCGAACTGCCAACGACGGAATCTTAATACAATGTAAAGGAAGATAAATGCTAATGAAATTATGATAGCCCAAACGGATTTGGTCCTTAAGTCGGTAGCAATTGTAGGGCCAACCTTCGTCGCATTTAATATACCCACATATTTATCTGATCCTTCTGTTGCGAAATCATCGAATGAGATATCGTTAATATAGAAAGGTTTTAAGTCCTCATATAAGATGTTAGCTATTTCTGCTTCAACTTCCTGTGATGACTCGTCAACTTTGTAATTGGTTGTTATCTTTACCTGTTTGTTCGGTCCGAAAGTCTTTACTTCAGGAGCGCTGCCGAAGCCAACTTCAAGAGCGTTTGCTATATCAACAGTGTTGACATCCTGATCGAAACGGATAACATAAGATCTACCACCGGCGAAGTCAACGCCATAAGATAAACCTCTTGTTGCAAGTGAAACGCCGCCGATTACTAAGGCTACAAGGGTGATGATGTAGAAGATCTTTCTTTTGCCGATGAAGTCGAAATTAACGTTGGTGAACCAATTTTCATTGAAGCGGCGTGAGAATACGATCTCTCTTTTCTTGTTTAATGCCCTGTTATATACAAGCCTTGTGATGAAGATTGATGTGAACAGAGAGCAGAGGATACCGATTATCAAAGTGGTAGCAAAACCTTTTACCGGACCTGCACCCAAATAATTAAGGACGAATGCAATAATTAATGTGGTGACGTTACTGTCGATAATTGCGGAATACGCGTTTTTATAACCATCGTCAATAGCAAGTTTGATTCCTTTTCCTGCGCGAAGTTCCTCTTTTATACGTTCATAAATAATAACGTTGGCGTCGACAGCCATACCTATTGTCAAAACGATACCGGCGATACCAGGGAGTGTCAATACTGCACCGATTGATGCCAAAATACCTATTATGAAGAATATGTTGCATAACAGAGCCAAGTTTGCGATCCATCCTGAACGGTTGTAATATACAGCCATGATGATGATGATGAACAAAAATGCAATGGCAAATGAAATCAAGCCCCATTTAACGGATTGTTGACCAAGTGAAGGGCCGACGATCTCTTCCTGTATGATTCGTGCCGGAGCGGGAAGTTTACCTGCTTCGAGAACGGTAGCGATATCCTGCGCTTCTTCAACGGTCATGCTGCCACCGGAAATAGACGATCTTCCGCCGGAAATTTCCTGATTTACATTAGGATAAGAATATACATAGCCGTCGAGAACGATAGCAATCTGTCTGCCGACGTTCTGAGCTGTCAGGTTTTTCCATAAACGAGCTCCCGGCTCTGCATTCATAGTCATGGTAACCTCAACATTGCCCTTTTGATCGTAATCCTGACGTGCATCTGTGATGACATCTCCCGATAATGGAGCTGAACCGTCGGTGCTGGTGACTTTCAGAGCAATCAGCTGAAGCTGGTTCGGCATACTTGCCTCCGGTTTAATGGTCCAGGCAAATTTTAAACTCTTTGGGAAATCGTCTTTAAATTGTTTTAAAATTTTATTTACGTTAGCAGTATCTTTTATGTCTGCGCTGCCTATAGCTGCATAATCAGAAGGATATTGCTTACCGTTGGCATCTGAATAAAATGCAGGTGATAAATATCTGAAAAGAGGATTTGCTTTTGCCCATTCTGCATAGCTTTCTTCTTCGTTTGCGGTTTTTGCTTCGTCGGAGAGAAGACTGTCGAGTTCTGAAGTGGCAGTAGTACTGTCGGTAACGGCTAATTCGCCTTCCTCTGTAGTAGCTGCTGCTTCTGGAGCTGTCTCAAGTTCTTCAGGGATTTCTTCGGAAGTCGTAATTGAAGATTCTTCCTGTTTGCTGTTAGCCTTTTCTATCTCCGATAGCTTGTAGTTGACAGTTAAGAAATAGTTGTATATTTCAGAGAACTTGTATGTTTCCCAGAATTCAAGACTTGCAGTTCCCTGTAAGAGTTTTCTTACCCTGCTCGCGTCTTTAATACCCGGAAGCTCAATTAAAATTCTTCCTGTCCCCGGAACCTTTTGAATGTTGGGCTGCGCAACGCCGAAACGGTCGATACGTGTGCGGAGAATCTTATATGATCTCTCAATTGCATCTTCTGTTTCAACACGTAAAACCTTCATAACCTCGTCATTAGTAGATGATGTGGTTATACCCTGATTCTTAAATTCGTAAGCGAAAATGCCGGCGAGCTGGGCAGAAGGATCTATCTCTTGATAGGCTTCATAAAATAATGTTAAATAATCCGACTGACTCGATTTCTGCCTTTCTGTTGCAAGCGAAATAGCTTGATTGAAGGTCGGGTCCGGAGAATTGTGCGCTAATGCCTCTATGACATCTACTACGGCAACCTCCATCATGACGTTCATACCGCCCCTTAAGTCCAAACCGAGATTCAATTCTTTCTCCTTGCATTCACCGTACGTGTACTTCTTTACCAAAATATTGTATACGGTTTTTGTGGAAATAGAATCTAAATAATACTCCTTTTTGCTGGTCTTTAATGAATCTAAAGTTTTTGCATCCCTTAATTCATCATTGATCTTTAGAGTCTTCATTTCGCTTTGTACATACTCACTCTCAGCATATTTCTGAGCCTTTTTCTCTACAGTCCTCGTAACAACTGTGAACGACAATTGATAGAGGCACACCAACGCGAGTAAAATCGCGAATAACTTAATCGTACCTTTGATTTGCATCTTTTATTTAGAGTTAAAATTAATTTAATTTTTTAGCGTGCAAATATACGACTTAACTTGCAATTATCCAATTTTAAAATAATTTAGTTTTAAAATATTTGTAAACTCTTGCAAATTCCTGATTTTTGTACTTCCTTTGAAGAAAAATTTGATTTGTAAGTGAAAAAAAATGCCCTCCTTCTTATTCTCGTTTTGACTCTTCCTGCGAAGATTATTGTATCGCAGAATGCCCTTAACATCAAATTTGAATACGACGACTCTACTCCCGTGAAAACTGCCGACGGCTTTTTGAAGTACCCGTGGACCGGAAATTTTTTATCGGCACAGTTCTCGGAAATAGATGCTAACCTCGACGGTTATGATGATATCGTTGTCTTCGACAGATTTGGAGATAGATTGCTGCTGTTCCTTTATGATGATAATAGCGGAGAGTATATATTCTCCCCCCAATATGTGCCTTCTTTTCCCGTAGTTTCACAGTGGATGCTTACCGCCGATTATGATAATGATGGTCAAAAGGATATCTTTACCTATACCATCGGCGGTATTAAAGTGTTTAAAAACACTTCCTCATCTTCGTTGTCGTTTCAACAGGTTACATCTCCATTTATTAAGTCATACTATAATAATGTATATACCAATATACTCGCTACTTCTGTAGATTATCCGGGAATAGCCGATATTGATGGCGATGGCGATTTGGATATTCTTGTCTTCGGCGTGCTCGGCTCTTATGTTGAATTTCACAGAAATTATTCCATGGAAACCTATGGTACCGCCGATTCACTGCTGTTTTATAAGGAGTCGGAATGCTGGGGCTTTTTCTCCGAAAGCGACGAGTCTAATGTGATTAATTTGAACGACTGTCCCTCAAAAGATGTGAGTAACGACCCCCTGCGCCATACCGGCTCAACATTTCTGCTGTTTGATGCCGACGGCGACGGACTCTGTGATCTGCTGCTTGGCGACGTGGATTACCCCGCCCCCTGTATCCTTTATAATAATGGTACTCTCGAGGAAGCAAGAATAGATCATTACTCTTTTTTATACCCTGACGATTATGATAATATTTATCTTTTCTCGTTTCCCGTAATGTCTCTGATTGATGTAGATAAAGATGGCGCGAGAGATCTTATAGTCTCTACATTCGATCCGGCCTGGGATAAGGTCGAAAATGCGAAAACCTCATGGCTGTATATGAATTACGGCTCCGACGAAGAACCGAATTTTATGCTTAAGACAAAACAGTTCCTTCAGGACGAAATGATCAATGTAGGTGCCGGCGCTAATCCCTGTCTGTTCGATTATGACTCTGATGGAGACTACGATCTGTTTATTGGAAATTGGGGCTATTGTGATGAGTGCGGCTACGATTCCAATATGATACTGAAATGTAGCTATACCTCGCAGATATCTTATTGGGAAAATATCGGCACACCCATCGAACCGCAATTTGAACTTGTGTCGGCAGACTTTGCCGCTTTATCTCAATATGGGCTCATGGGACTGTCTCCGGTGTTTTTTGATGTAGACGCTGATGGCGATGCAGACCTCTTCTGTGGCAACTCCACGGGAACAGTCCTGTTTTTTGAAAACGACAATGATACGTTTTTGTTAAAAAATGTTAATTTCCTTGAGGACGACCTCTCTGATGTTAATTATTCGGCACCGTGTGTCTTCGACCTGAATAACGATGGCTTCCCTGATTTCCTCGTTGGTAACGAAAGAGGCGTTCTCTCTTATTATGAGAACGAGGGAAGCGGCTCTTTCCACCTTGTGGATGATTTTTTTGCTGAAATAGACGTGCGTGATGCCGAGGTGTCTTGGACAGGTTTTAGCAGCCCTGCTATTTATGAGTCTAACGATACGCTTCTGCTATTAGTCGGTTCTGAGTCTGGCAGGGTCTTTTCTTTTTATCGACTTAAAAATGATGCCGTCGATGCCTTTCTGCCAATTGATGGCGACTGCGGTCTTGTTGAAAACGCCTTCAGAACGAGTCCGGCTCTGGCAGACTTAAATGCTGCCGGCTACCCTGAACTTGTGCTGGGAACTTTTTCCGGTGGCGTAACTTATTATGACGGCGTTGCAAAACAAAACGACGGCTTGGATATATTTACGCGAATCCAAAATAGAATCTCGATCTTCCCCAATCCAGCATCTATGGATATCGTCAGAGTTGAAATAGATGTCAATTTTCTTCATGGAGTTACATCTTTATATGTATTTGATGTTGGTGGAGGACTTGTCAGAAAACAGACAATAGTAGATAAAATTGTAGATATTGATATCTCCGATTTAGATAAAGGCGTTTATATAATATCCATCCCCGGATATTCTGTTATGCCCGCTAAACTGATCCGGCTGTGATTTTTATCTGTCGAAGACGTATTGAATGATATTGGCTCCCATCTTTAGTGCCAGAATATGCGCTTCCTGTGTATCGTTGTGCACGGCGGGGTGCTCCCAACCATCGCCTAAATCACATTCGTAAGAGTAGAAACATATTAAACGTCCCTCCCAAATCAATCCGAATCCCTGGGGCGGCTTGTTATCATGCTCGTGAATTTTGGGAAGTCCGCTCGGAAATTCATAAGTCTGATGATAAATGGGATGGGAAAAAGGCAATTCTACAAAATCGAGTTCCGGAAATACTTTTTTCATCTGCGCTCTTATGAAAACATTTATGCCATAATTGTCGTCGATATGGAGAAACCCCCCGGAAATCAAATAGTCGCGCAGGTTTTTAGCGTCTGAATCACTGAAAAGCACGTTTCCGTGACCAGTGATATGTACAAATGGATAATTAAAAATGTCGGGACTGCCTATATCAACTGTCGCCGGCTCGTGAAAAATGGTGGTACCTATATTATCATTGCAGAATTGTATGAGATTTGGTAGAGATGTCGGGTTGGCATACCAGTCGCCGCCTCCGGAATATTTTCCTAAAGCGATGCGAACACCGGAGCCCTGAGATATGCCTGCGATATTCAAGCATGTCAGACATAAAAATATTATTAATGACTTTTTCATTTTAGCTGTTATTGCTTAAGTTCTCAAAAGCAGCCTTACAGCAGCAGCAAGCATAAACGGCTGCAGTTTCAACACGCAGAATGCTGTCTCCCAAGCTGACTTCCCTAAAACCGGCTTCTTGAGCATCCCTTACTTCTTGAAGAGAGAAGTCGCCTTCAGGACCTATTAAGATGATGTTGTTGCCTTTTTTTACCTCTTTCGAATAATAAGGAGTGCTTAAATCGTGACAATGAGCTATGCACAAGTTGCCTTCATGTTGTCTTGAAATAAATTGTTCGAATGACTGTGGGTCGTTGACAGTAGGCAGATTTATGTTTCCCGACTGCTTCATGGCTGCGACAGCAATGGCTGTCAGCCTTTCCGTCTTAAGTACTTTGCGCTCGGAATGCTCACATATAATTGGACTGATCTCGTCGATTCCCAATTCCACACATTTTTCTATAGCCCATTCGATTCTGTCAATCATCTTGGTAGGAGCCATCGCCAGATGAAACCGATAGTTGCGTGTTATGGGCTGTATTGTCTCTGATAAAATACTTACATGGCAAACTTTGCCTATAGAAGTAATCTCTGCTTTGTAGAGGCGACCTTTTCCGTCGGTGATGGATATGATGTCGCCTTCTTTTTTGCGCAATACACGGGCGATGTGTCGCGACTCTTCCTCCGGCAGATCAAGGGCTCCGGAAATAATATCAGGATAATAGAAAATCTCCATTTTGGCTGCTTTTGAACAATGCAAAGATACAAATTATCTTTAAAAATTTATAAACTTTTATTACCTTTGTAACTTACTATGAGTACTGCATCAAACATACATGGGATATTGCTCAAATATTGGGGCTATGCGTCTTTTAGGCCTTTGCAGGAAGATATAATAAATTCCGTGCTCGCCGGTAAAGACACACTTGCTTTATTGCCTACCGGTGGCGGTAAATCAATATGTTTTCAGGTGCCTGCCATGGTAATGCCGGGGTTGTGTCTTGTGATCACGCCCCTGATTGCCCTCATGAAAGATCAGGTGGAGAATTTGAAAAAGCGTGGTATTAAAGCCGATGCACTTTATTCGGGTCAAACTGCCTTTGAACAGGATAGAGTTGTCAATAACGCCATCTTTGGTGACACCAAGTTTCTTTATCTTTCTCCCGAAAGATTGAAATCCGAGCGTTTTTTGCAAAATATCGAAAGATTTAATGTAAACATGATTGCTGTAGACGAAGCTCACTGTATATCACAATGGGGCTACGATTTTCGCCCCCCTTACCTTGAGATAGCAAATATACGTTCTTGGTTGCCTAAAATTCCTGTGCTCGCACTAACGGCCACAGCCACTAAAGATGTGGTGTCGGATATACAACAGAAACTCCTTTTCAAAGAGGATAATGTCTTTAAAAAATCATTTTATCGCCCCAATTTGTCGTATCTCGTTTATAATGAGGATAATAAACTCGGAAGACTCCTTAGGGTGGCTAAAAATGTTCAGGGCACCGGGATAGTATATATGCGAAACAGAAAGGCGACGGAAGAAATCGCGCGTTTTCTTTTACAAAACGGTGTGTCCGCCGATTATTATCATGCGGGTTTAAATACTCCCGAACGAGATGCAAAACAACTGCTGTGGATGTCGGGGAAAACGAAGGTGATAGTTGCCACCAATGCTTTCGGCATGGGCATAGATAAGCCTGATGTCCGTTTCGTGATTCATCTTGATATCCCCGAAAACCTCGAATCATATTTTCAGGAGGCCGGAAGAGGAGGTCGCGATGGTAAGCCATCTTATGCCGTGTTGCTCTATAATCAGCAGGATATAGCCAATTTGAAGGAACGCTTCGAAAAATCTTATCCTGCCCCCAAGATTATAAAAAAAGTCTATGCCGACCTGTGTAATTTCTATAATATAGTCCCCGGTAATGGGAAGGGAGAAAGATATGAGTTTGATGTCTCTTCTTTTCCTGATTATTCGCCTGTAATAGTTTATAGCTCCCTTAAAATATTAGAGAGTCAGGGACTCCTTGCTCTCTCTGATGATTTTGACGTTCCTTCCAAGATGATGTTTAGAGAGGGAAGAGAACAACTATATGACTTTCAGCTGAGAAAGCCTGCTTTCAATGCGCTTATACAAGTCCTCTTGAGAAAATATGAGGGAGTGTTTACTAATTTTGTAAATATCGATGAGATTAAGATTGCTGCTGCTCTGAATTCTTCAAAAGACTCGGTAACTAAAGCGTTGAAATATCTTAAAGAGTTGGAATTTATAGAATATATACCGTCACCTCGGCGTCCGACGGTTACCTTTATCAGTGATGGGGTCGAAGCCGGTAATGTCTTTTGTGACGACTCATATCAGATAAGGAAACAATGCGCAAAGAAGAAGATGGACTTCGCGCTGTCGTATGTTATGTCGACGACAAAATGTAGAAGTAGTATGCTGCTCCAATATTTTGATGAAGACAACAACTCCCGATGCGGTCATTGCGATTATTGCAGGAGGAGAAATGTTTTGCAACTCGGGCAATATGAATTCGAATCCATTCTAAAGGTCATTAAGCCTGAGTTGCAAAACAGGTCTCTGTCTATAGAGGAGATATATTCACTTGTGCCAAATATTGATCAGGAAAAACTTATAAGGCAAGTCAGATGGCTTATCGATAGCGGAAAAATTTCACAGAATGAAGATGGGACAAAATATTTCTGGAATAAAGATTAATGTGATGCCGACATACGAAAACCGCGGAGAAAGTCGGCAATAAACATGCGCTTTTTACCTGCGGCCTGTACCTCTTTAAAGTATACGATGCCATCTGAGGCGACCATCCCGAAATAAGTCTTACCGTCGGAGACGATGTCACCGGGAAATTTGCCGTCTGTGGAACAGACAGAAAATTCAGAACTGAATATTTTTACCGATAAAGAATTGTTCTCGTCAAGTATAATTTGGGTAAACGCTGATGGTATAGGGGAGAGACCCCTTATTTTATTATGTATGTCTTCTGCCGTATCATTCCAGTCTATAAGGCAGTCTTCCTTATGGATTTTAGGCGCATTGTGTATCACTGTATTGCTGTTACTTAGCAGAGCACTTTGGTCGATTGGGGTATAGTCGCCGGAGATCAGCGCTTCAATAGTCTTAACAGCTAAATCAGCGCCTAATATCATCATCTTGTCATGTACTTCAAGAAAGGTGTCTTCTGGAAGAATCGCAAGTTCTGATTGAAAGATTATTTTACCTGTGTCCATCTCCTCGTCTAAAAGAAAAGTAGTAATTCCTGTTTTTGTCTCACCGTTAATAATAGCATGATTCATGGGCGCGGCACCACGATATTGCGGTAGTAGCGACGAATGAACGTTAAAAGTTCCCCTCTTGGCAATCGACCATACCGCTTTGGGTAGTTTTCTAAAAGCGACTACGGCGATGATATCGGGAGCTATCGCTTTTAATTTGTCTATGAATTCTTGAGAATTAAGATTTGCAGGCTGTAATACGGGTATATTGTGCTCCGTGGCGAACTGTTTAACGGCAGATGGCTGTAATTTCAAGCCTCTGCCGGCCGGTTTGTCGGGAACGGTTACAACTGCGGGCACAAAAAAACCGGAATCTATTATTCTGGACAAAGATTCTACCGCAAATTGCGGCGTTCCCATAAAGACAATCTTTATCATAATAGATTCCGGATATGACGGGCCGTCGAAGATTATTCCTATTCTTCTATGGCTTCAAGTTTTCCTATACTCCTGTTGACTTCATTTTTAATGTTAGCCTTAGGATAATCTTTGATAATCTGTTTGTAAGTAGCAAGCGCCTTTGCGTTATTACCATCCATTTCATACGCATAAGCGAGTTTCTTAAGAAACTCAGGCGTTAAAAGGGTGTTGGATTCGTAATCGGCTGCTTTTTTGTAATAGCTTATTGCTTCCTTAACGTTGTCAAGCTCGAGATACGCATCGCCGATAGCAGCGCGTGAAAGAGCATAAATATAATGACCTTTTACGTTAAACTTGCTTAAATATTCAATAGCATTTTCATACTCACCTAAGCGAAGATACGAAATTCCTATATAATAATAAGCCATCTTTGCGGTCTTGGTGCCTTTGTAGCTGTCGAGAATTCCTAAAAAGCCTAAATAGTTGCCGTCACCATTTAATGCGATATCAAAATTGTCTTCGCCGAAAGCCCTCTGTGCCATGAATACTTCTTCCTGTGCCTTTGACTCTCTTGGAATAAGATAATATCTTTGTACAATAAAGAAAGCGAGTAATAATACGACAATAACCGATAAAATAATGGTTAAAATCTTCGAATTCTTTTCAAAAAAAACATTTGACTTGCTCGTCGTCGGCTCATTGGTGCCGAATTTTTCCTCTTTTTGTTTAGTTTTTGCCATCTCTAAAAAAATTTTGGCAAAGTTAATATTTTTTCTAATTATTCGAGATTTTTTGGACCAAAATTATTAAATATGTGTTTTTTTAAAAAAAAAGAAAAAAAAGTGAAAAAATGTTAAGCAAAAATTTGTTCACTTTATAAAATCTTTATATCTTTACACGCTGAATTTTTAAAATATAATATTTATGAACAAATCTCAACTCATCGATTCCGTTGCTAAAGAAGCAGGAATCACCAAAGTAGATGCAGGAAAAGCCGTAACAGCATTTTTAAATGCAGTTAAAGGCGCCATTAAAAAAGAAGAAAGAATAACCTTAGTAGGTTTTGGCTCATGGAGCGTTGTTAAGAAAGAAGCTCGTATGGGAAGAAATCCAAGGACGCAAAAAGCTATTAAGATTCCAGCAAAGAAAGTTGTTAAATTCAAAGCAGGTGCTGATTTGAAATAATTTTTTCTTGCAGCAAAGAAAAAAATGAGTTCAAGTTTCCTTGAGCTCATTTTTTTTATATCTTTGCAGCGAATTTAAAAACAATTAATTTTTTTTGTTATGGGTAAAGGTGATCAGAAAAGTAAAAGAGGAAAAATTATAGCCGGTTCATACGGGAATAATCGTTCACATAAAGCTCCAAAACCTGCTGCTAAAGAGACTTCTGAAGAATAATTTTTTCTTGGTTACTTACTTATGAAACACAAAGAGCGACTCACTAGCCGCTCTTTTTTTTATTTGTGCGCATTGATTAGCGATTTGTAATAATTTCCGCGCTCTTCGAAGTTTTTGAACATGTCATAACTTGATGCAGCCGGAGAAAGAAGACACGAATTGCCTGTTCGCGTGCATCTGAAGGCTTCTTCAACTGCTTCATGCATGTTTTTTACATATACAACGCGTCCGCTTATGTCGCTATATCGTTCTTTTATGATGCTTCCGATCCTGTCGCCTGCACCCCCTAAAAGCAAAATGTTTGAAATTTTCGACTTGGAAAGAAATCTGCATAACTTGTTGTATCCTATCCCCCTGTCATAACCGCCGAGAATGATCGTGTCAACATCTTTTACTGTCTCTATGGCTGCAATAACAGCCTCCGGTATAGTGGCTATAGAGTCGTTGTAAAACTTAATTCCACTGAATGTGCCTACATATTCTAAACGATGCGGAAGCGGCGTAAAAGAAGCTATGCCGGATTCGATTTCAGAATCAGATACGCATAATAAACGCGATATCTGTCCCGCCGCATTAGCATCTATGGCGTTATGCCTGCCCATTAAACGACTCCCTGAAATGTCATATAAGGCTGCATTGTTAAGGTCGATTATCCTCCCGCAATAGCCCCTAAGCGCTTGCCCTATGCCCATAATATCCATGTCTACTATTAAGATGTCTTCCTTATTCTGTTTGAGGAAAATGTTGCATTTAGCATTATAGTAGTTGGCAAAGGTTATAAACTGGTCTAAATGCTCTTCATATATGTTTAGCAGTAATGCGATATGCGGCGATATCGTAATGTGATTTAACTGATGAGCTGATAGCTCCATGACAATTATGGTGCTGTCGCTTATTTTGTTTATTGCCGAAAATGCCGGAATCCCAATATTGCCTACTATTACAGCGTCTTTACCGGATTCTTTAAGAATATGGTAGGTGAGACTCGTGGTAGTACTCTTGCCTTTTGTCCCCGTTATGCCTACTACCTGTTTGTGATATCTTCTTAGAAAAAGGTCGGTTTGTGACGTTATCTTGCTCTCTGGTATCCCGTCAACAATGCTTTCGGGAATTCCGGGCGACTTGATTATCATGTCGTAGTCGTTGATTCTCAATAAACATTTTTCATATTCTTCGCTGCCGGTGAAGGTCGTATGGCTCGCTGAGATGTCTGCCGGAACAGCCTCTTCCAATCTGTCGGCGATGTCTATCATGTCTGCAGAAATACATTTGGATATCTCCGCTAATGTCTCTTTGCCCTCTCTTCCGAAACCAAGGATGAGAATCTTTTTGCCGCCTAATATTTCTGTGATTGTCCTAATCATAATCTTCCGGAATAAAATTCTCTTTGTTCTCATATCGGAGCAAAATGTCAAAAGCAGAAATGTCGGCGACGAATTTGTCGGATTGTCCGAGATCTCTGTATTCGCACTGATATACCTTAGATATATAGTTATTTAGTATGCCTGTTGGTACGTTGCTTTTTAGATATTTTGCTAATGCTGCCCGAGTCTCTTCTACTGTCCCTATACACTCAAATGGTTTTGTCTCATGCACACCTGTTAATTCATATAGAGTGTTGAGTAAGGCGGTATTTTCAAACATGTCTTTGCCGAAAATAGCCTTTAAAGTCTCTTTGTTGATGAAAGGGGAGAGCATGATATATACAAATAGACATTTGGGACAGTTGCAACACCACGCGCCTTTTCGTCCACCCACATTGCAGCTTAAAAATGTCCTGAAGTACTCTTCGTGCTCGGAGAATTTCTCGGCTATGCGCAACTCGGATAGATTTCTCAGATAACTGAAATAGTAGTATCGTGGAGAAGTATATTCCATATAATATTCCCTGAAGGCTTTTTCAAAGTGAAAAGTCTTGGAATATTGATGGTTGATGATGTCTCCCGACTCGGAAATAACTGTAGACTCATTCGCGCTGGCTTCGTTAGAAAGCGCTATATATTTGCTCCCTGTAAGCTCTGCTGCTATTAAAGTACAAAAGGCAACAATGGCCGAAAAAGGAGTATGCCCGTTTAGATAACCCATCGAATTCATCTTCAGTAACAGCGGATCGAGGGTCCTTGTGACTCTGATAGTGTCTTCTTCAATGAAACCCGCAATCCTAATACATTCGGTAGCGGCATGTATGGGGTTTATTACGAAAGGTGTGATACGGTTGAATGAAACCTTACTTTTTAATTCCTCGAGGGTGACGACAGAGTCTTTTCCGCCGCCGACAGGAATGATGACGGGTGAAATAATACTTGTATATCGCTCTTTGAAACAGTTGAAATTGCCCTCTCGTTTTTGTGAATGATCAGTAGTTATCTTTACAAAATTCTCAAGCGAAGTCGTTATGTTATTCTTATATCTAAACTCTCCGAGCCCATAGAAAATGAGATTATTCCACCATGATATCTGCTTGTTGTCCATTGTATTACAGCGTACAATTAATGTGTTACTGCATGTCGTTTTCCAGTAACTTATAGCTTCTGTCATGCCGAGATTGAATACAAGTTTGTCAAGTATTTCGGTATCAAAGTTTGTAGCGAGTAGTTTTTGCGGGATAAAAAAAGACAAGGAGGGAGAGAAGCTGAAAATTTCCTTTTCGTGTATTACGAAGGAGAAGGAGACATTCAGCACATTTCCGTCTAAAGTGTATTTATAGTCGTTATAATAAAATGTATTTTCTTTTATCATAATGCAAAGGTAGAAAAAAAAAGTGTGTCCTCTGACAGGTAGGACACACTTTCGAATTATTTTATAAAATGAATTGTTACATTTTCTTAATAGCTGCCTGAGCTGCTGCCAAACGAGCCACAGGGACGCGGAATGGGGAGCATGACACGTAGTTGAAACCGGCATTAAAGAAGAACTCTACCGAAGCTGGGTCTCCGCCGTGTTCACCGCATACGCCGACTTTAAGATTAGGACGTGTTGAACGACCGCGTTCCGTACCTAATTTAACGAGCTGGCCTACACCTTGTTGATCTAATGTGTTGAACGGATCGTTAGGAAGGATCTTCTCATCTTTATATGTATTGATGATAGAGTTGACGTCGTCACGGGAGAAGCCGAAGGTCATCTGAGTGAGGTCGTTAGTTCCGAAAGAGAAGAATTCTGCAACGGTGGCGATTTCGTCAGCAACGAGGGTGGCTCTTGGAATTTCGATCATGGTGCCGTAGAGGTAATGAATTTTAACGTGGAACTTCTCTTCTACAGTCTGTTGAACTCGGTCTGCTATTGCTTTCTGGTGTTTCAGCTCAGTAACAGAGATTGTAAGAGGAACCATTATTTCGAGTCTCGGGTCGTAGCCTTCAGTCAATAATTCAGCTGTAGCTTCGAATAAAGCGCGGAACTGTGTCTCAGTGATTTCAGAATAAACGATTCCGAGGCGGACGCCGCGAAGTCCCATCATAGGGTTAACTTCGTGTAAGGCGTCGATACGCGCTTTAAGGTCTTCGTAAGTCAAGCCTCTATCTTTAGCTAATGCGCGTTGTTTTTCTTCAGTTTGAGGAACGAATTCGTGCAACGGCGGATCCATAAGACGGAAAGTCAGCGGTTTGCCGTTCATGACTTTAAGAGTTCCTTTAGCTGCTTCGCGGATATAAGGTTCGAGTTCGTTGAGGGCTTTTACACGTTCTTCCGTTGTGTTCGCAACAATCATATTACGAAGTTTAGCCAGCGGAGCTTCGCTGTTTTTGCCGTAGAACATGTGCTCTATACGGAAAAGGCCCACACCTTCAGCGCCGAAGTTGACAGCGTTTTGAGCATCTTCAGGAGTGTCGGCGTTTGTACGAACGCCCATGGTGCGGAACTTGTCGACGAGTCTCATGAATTCCTGAAAACGGGGATTCTCGGTTGCGTCGATCATCTTAATCTCTTTGTCGTAAACCCAGCCTTTAGAGCCGTTTAAGCTGATGATGTCACCTTCCTTAAACTTTTCTCCGTGGATGGTAAGTGTCCCTGCAGCGATGTTGATATCTATGGCATCACATCCTACGATACAGCATTTACCCCATCCGCGAGCTACCAATGCAGCATGAGAGGTCATGCCGCCACGAGCCGTAAGAATACCTGTTGCGGCACGCATGCCTTCAACATCTTCAGGATTGGTCTCTTCTCTTACGAGGATGTTATTTATTTTAGCCTTGTTATATTCAAGGGCTTTTTCACATGTGAGGGCTATTTTACCCACGGCGCCTCCGGGACCTGCGGGAAGACCCTTTGCTATAACTTTATGCATCTTCTCGTCAGCGGAGTCCAAGATAGGGTGGAGCAACTCGTCTAATTGAGCGGGAGTTAAGCGCATAACAACTTCTTTTTCTGAAATCATGCCTTCGTGAAGCATGTCAAGAGCCATCGTTAAAGCAGCAACACCGGTACGCTTTCCAACACGGCATTGTAGCATATAGAGTTTATTCTCCTGAATGGTGAATTCGATGTCAAGCATGTCGTGATAATTCTTTTCGAGAATGTCACGGATGGCACATAATTCTTTATATGTCTCAGGCATAAGTTCCTGCATGGAATGTAAATGCTTGTTCTGCTCGTTCTTTGTATCGTCATTCAATGGGTTGGGAGTACGGATACCTGCAACGACATCTTCGCCCTGAGCATTAACTAACCATTCGCCGTAGAATTGGTTGTCGCCTGTAGCCGGGTTACGAGTGAATGCAACACCTGTTGCCGAATTGTCGCCCATGTTTCCAAATACCATGGCCTGAACGTTTACTGCTGTGCCCCAATCATCAGGAATACCTTCGATTCTACGATAGGAGATGGCTTTTTTACCGTTCCAGCTTTTGAAAACAGCTTTAATGCCGCCTTCCATTTGTGCTCTTGCATCATCGGGGAATTCTGTTCCGAGAACTTCTTTTACCTTGGCTTTAAAAGCGTTGGCGAGTTCTAACAACTCGTCGGCAGCAATCTCTGTATCTGATTTATAACCTCTCGATTCTTTAAATTTGTCGAGCATGTCGTCAAGTCGCTTGCGAATACCCTTACCATCAGCAGGCTCAATGCCTTCGGATTTTTCCATGACGACGTCTGCATACATCATAATCAAACGGCGGTATGAGTCGTAAACAAAACGCGGATTGTTAGTCTTCTTTATTAAACCGGGGATGGTTTTTGAACTTAAACCTATGTTCAAAACGGTATCCATCATTCCGGGCATCGAACTACGTGCACCAGAACGGCATGAAACTAAAAGCGGATTGTCGGGGTCGTCATATTTAAGTCCCATTATGTTCTCAATGTTTTTTACGCCTGCCCATACTTCATCCATTAATGCAGCTGGAAGCTGACAATTGTTCGCATAATAAGCTGTACAACATTCCGTTGTAATTGTTAATCCGGCTGGTACCGGAAGTTCTAATAGACACATCTCAGCCAAATTGGCCCCTTTTCCGCCGAGTAAATTTTTCATGTCGGCCTTACCTTCTGCTGTCTTTCCTCCGAAGGTGTAAACATACTTGATAGCTGTCATCTAATTTTAGTTATTTATTAATACTAATTTGTTTCAATTAAAACTGCAAAAATAAAATAAAATTTTGTTATTTACAAATAATGATTAATTTTGCATCTCAAAATAATGCGGAAGTAGCTCAGTTGGTAGAGCATCAGCTTCCCAAGCTGAGGGTCGCGGGTTCGAGCCCCGTTTTCCGCTCAATATTATCTTTAAACGACAAAGACCCGCCAAAAGACGGGCCTTTGTTTTTTAAGTGTTAAACACCAAAAGGCTATTTTTTCTTTTTGAATAAAGAAAGAATCCAAAGGAAAACAATTGCACCTATTACGGAAACGATAAGATCCCATATAATGCTGTCGCCGCCGATTCCTAATAAGCTGAAAATCCATCCGCCTAAAACTCCGCCGACGATACCTACTAATAAATTTACCCAGAAGCCGAAGCCTCCGCCTTTGGTCAATTTACCGGCAATGAAACCGGCAAGAGCACCAATTAAAATGTACCATAAAAAATTCATAACTTTTAATTTTAATTGTTATTTGTAACTATTCTTTTTTGTCAGTCAATTTGTTGACAAACAGCCATTCTTCTTTATACTTGCGCGCAAACCGTCTGATCTTGCCCGCCCGCGTGGCAGCCTTAAACCATTTTCTCCAATAACAGGCGAAATAGAAAATAACGGGTGATACAAATAAATATAATAATGTATATGCCCAACTCCCCGATATGATACCAAAGACAATGGTTTGCAAAATGTATAATATCGGGACAATGAATATCGCTGATAATACTCTTATCGAGGCTATAAATTGCTGATCTTTCACTTTCTTTCTCAACAACCTGTATAGCACTATGCCGATTATGGTGTTTACAAACCCTGATAAAGCTAATGGAAATGTGAGCAGGAGACATAAGAATCGCCCTGCTAAGCGAAACGCAGTGACAGGCTTTTTTACATTGTCTTTTGAGGTCATGCCGTGCAGCCTTAATATGGAATATGCCCTTCCTAAGTCGTCGACGGTCTCAATGAATTTTGGATTATCCTCCTCATATAAGACATCCAACTCTTTTACTATCTGCTTGGCGGCCTTTACTATTGCATCTTTTTCTTTAGGATATTGTTTGCGCGCAACCTCATCGCCCCAAAAATCAATGGCATAAATGTAGAAAGGGTAATAC
>JAQVPY010000142.1 GCA_028701815.1 Bacteroidales bacterium
CGTTGAGGGGATGCATACATACAGGACATAACTCCGCAGTCATGCTTACTGCCGCACCACAATTTTTACAACGCCGCCCCTTGGCAGCCTTACCCTCTTCCTGAACTCGCGCTTCCGATTTATAGCTGGTGGCTGTATTTCTTTTAGTTTGTGAGCTTTCAGACATATTCTTTAATAATAATATAGATACGAAATTATATTTGAGAAATTCTTCTCCTTTAAATCATCTTTGTCAATAAAGAAATGCAGATATCCCATGTCGTGAAACTGCAACGAGAAAAATTCACTCTCGTCACTGTCGAGCTGAAATAAATGCACTAAGTCTTCTTTCCCCGCAACATCCATCTGATTCAAAACATCACTGTCGGCAGGACAGCCTAATAATTTATGCCCGTCCTGTGCACAAGCCCCCGGTCCGAATTTTATAATATGCGGTGCTATCGTCCCATCTTCCGTAAAAGCATTGACACGCCGTAATTCATCAGCACCTGCAGCGGAATATAAAACGGCGACCTCTATGTCTCCCTCCGGCGCAGGAACATCATAGCCGAGAAAATAGTCTATGTCTGCAAAGAAATATAAAAAACCACTGTCCGGCAATAATCCATGTACATCATATTTTGACACCTCGGCACAATTTATTTGACAGATGAATGACAAGGGGAACAACTCTCCATCAACATCACGCGTCATCGGAATCTCAAGAGATGATGGCAACTGCGGCGCATCCCAGAAATAGCTCTCACCAAGAGACGGTTTTCCCACACCTGTGGGCTCTATTCTTAAGGAAATCGACTCCATTTATTACATCTTTACAAATCTTAATGTCATCTTTCCTATGTAAAGAATATATACACCGGCACTTAAACCGCTGACATCTATTGAATTGATGCCATCTGACAATTTAACACTCTTCACAGATACACCTAACGCATTGTAAATCTTACCCGACTTAACGTCTGAAGATGTCGGGACATCTACATATATCATGCTTTCCGCCGGATTAGGATATAGACTGATGATGTCTTCCATATCCCCTATACCATTATACGTGACAGCACACACAACGTCACTTTTCAGCGACTCCATGTTACCTGCACAGATACAGGATATGGTATAACAATATTCGGTAGAGGCATCAAGCCCCACGTCTAAATATGAGGTCTCAATTACATTGCCTGCAATAAGGACGTTGTCTCTGTAAACCTTATAATACTGAGCCTCGCCGATAGAAGGAGCCTCCCATCCGACGAGGATGTCGTTGAAATCGGTTACGGTAGCCGTAGGGTTCTCAGGCGCGCCACAGGCATCTCCCGAGACTACCACTGTGACACATGTCGACTCGGCTGTGCAGTTTTCATAAATGGCTACCACACAATAAGTATGGGTACCGTTGGATACATCATCATCGGTATAATGGTTTTCCGTGATGCTTGCCAAAAACTCGTCTTCCAGATAAATGTCGTAAGACACCGGCTGTGCCTGCGGCTGATTCCAACTCAAAAATACCGAGTTGTCGCTGCTCTCAGCACAAAGATTCATCACCGCCTCACACGGCATGTTACTGTTCTGTCCGCAGGAGACATCAAAGGTGTATAATATACCTGCCGACGGCGTGCCTGACGTGGCATAAATGGACGTGCCGTCAAGGTATGTCAGCGTAAATGAACATTCAGAATCCCAACTGCCCGACGACCACGTAAGAGTAACACCGGTGCCCATGCTTACATCTATGGTGTATGTCGCCGCACTGCCTGAACTTATGGTCATCGTCTGCGATGGCGTGCCATCGTCGAAACTTACTATGAGATTTGCTCCGTTCCATCCGTCACCGTAAGAATCGTGTAAACTGAATACTAAGGAACATGTTCTCGCATATTCAAAATCCAAATCGACACTCTTTCCAAAAAGGTCGATAAGATTTAATGTAAACGGTATGTCGTCGTTTTCTCCTGCCTGAGGACTGAGAGTGACATTATATAAAACCGTCTTGCTCTGCTCACTGAGAATAGACCCGTACTGTGCAGACGACGTGTTTATAGTAATATATTCCGATGTCGAAGAAAGTTCGCCGGTGACATTCATGGCTGCAACATTTCCGCTATTACTTATATTGACGAGCATGTCAGCCGTTTCTCCCGGATCAAGAACACCATTGTTATTCCCTTCAGAATCGAGTATTCCAAAAGAGTTGATATCCAACATGGTACCAGTAGGATAAAAATGAAAATTCTGTAACCCGGCCTCAGCACCCGCTTCACTCTCTATGTAAAACGTCACCTTGCCGTCTAAAGGGATGTCGTCGGCAACATCAAAAGAGAAGATGTTGTCTAAGGTCTTAATCTCGCCTATAGCGAAATCACCGGCATCAAAAGAAGCTTCAGTGATGTCTATGTACTCACTCGCCGTCGTTAAAGTCAATACAGCGTTTTCCACTGAAGAACCTGAAACGTTTTCTATTACAATAGATAGGGAAGCTGTTTCGGAAGGGCTGATATTTCCATCGCCATTCCAGCCCATGTCGTTAATAGATAGACTGTTGACAGTCACAAAAGGAGAGCTGATGACAGACACGTTGTCTAAAGCGACACCATAGCCCCATTTGCAGACACCTTCGAACGCTATATAATACTCATCACTCGGATCAGGAAGTACTATAAACTCTTCCGTCCATTCTTGACAGGCGTCGGTATAGGATTGAAGCAGAGTCCACTCGGCGTTGGCACTTGTCTTATAATATACATTCAGGTAGTCGTTAAACAATGCCTGGTCAGGTTGCCGGCACTGTGCATGCCAGAATGAGAGCATAGGACTTTGAAATTCGGTAAAGTCGAAAGCCGGCAGGACTAATTTTGTAGTATAATATGGTGAATGTTGGAAACTTGAGAAGAGGATGTTTTTATTTCCGGAAGCCGCACCTGCAGGATTATTATTGAGACCGCCCACTTTATTTGCAGCCCACATGTTGTCGCCGTGCTCATATTCCTGATGCCAGCATTCCGGCAAGGTAGAAGATTCAAAATCTTCGTTCCACGGAAACTCCGACACTACGTCGGTGCAGGAATAGCCTACAAGTTGGATGTTTTTGCTTGAAATTCCGGAGCAGGTAACAGAAACATTGCCTGAATGTACGCCTGCTGAAGTGGGACTGTATCTAACATATATTTCGCCACCTTCGGATGGAAGAGTAGCTGTGGTTCCCCATGTATTGTTGTCGACAGAAATTTGGAATGGGCTCGACAAGGTTGCGGTAATGTTGGCAGTAAGATAATCACCTGCTATTTCAATGGTCTGTGATTCGGATTGGTCGCCAACGGCGCACTGGAAATTAAAACTCTTAGTCGGGGTGATTATTTCGCCTGTAGGATAAACATGAATCAGGGCCGCCTGGCTATTGTTATAGTTATGATTTCCCGGAGTAAGGTCGTCAATCACATAATAACCGTTGGTAAGTCCGCCCCATCCCCAGTTTACATGAAAGAAATCGTCGTCGTCATAGCCATCGAACACGAAAGCGTGACCTGAGGTATAGGAGCCGCGATATAATACGGGGCGACTTTCGTCGATTTCGCCCTGAATCAAATCGAGCCATGCAGTAGTGCCGTAACTTGAACGCTGAACGCTGACGGTATTACCGAAACTGAACGTTGAAGCGAGCTCGCCGTCGGCGCAGTGAGATCCGCCGGAGACATAAGAGCCGCTACCGGTAGGTCCGTACATCATCTCCACGGAAACGCCGAGGTTATATACGAAGGTGGCGATAGCGAGGACTTCTTCCGGACTGCTGCCCTCGTTTAAAGAGTCCGGCATCAGCTCCCACTGATATGGGGTATTACCGTAATCCGCAGACAGAGTCCCATAAGGGTTATAAGTATAAGTATGGGAGCCTATTCCGTGAGCAGGATAATCGTAATAGTTGATCACCTGAGCCATAGCTATCGCCACACAGCCGGCACGCACTCTGAAGTTGCCGGTGAGTGCGGCGGAATCGATAGGACAAAGGTTATTATAATATTTCGTCTGATTCCATAATGTCGTAACAAACGGCTCTACAGAAGTAGTGTTTTTGGAAGGTTTGATATTTCCAGTCAGCAACTCATCCCATTGCTCCGATACGCTTTCATAGCGAGTATTATCTTCAATGGCGGAGACAATCTGACTGCTATATTCTTCGAGCCACCATGATAGAGACGGCGACAAATCTTCCGGATTAAATATGCTCTCATCTGAATATGCGAGGACAGGTATCACGAGGTCGTTGGCAGAGACAATAACAAATCCACGATCATCTACATTAAACACATAGAAAGTGGTAATCTGTTGTCTATCAGCCATTTTATTAACCTGTGTGTATACCAGATCAAAAGACTGAGCGTTTTTTAGGGCTTTTGAATTACATTTCAGGGTTAAAAAATTATGGGCCGCTTCACGTGCGGTATTCGGGTTAACTCCCTCAGCAATAACATTAAGACTAAGAGCCACTAACACTACAAAGGACAATACAATTTTTTTCACTGTTTGTTGAATTTACACAAAATGCAAATTTAACATTTATTTATAAAAATCCAATTGTTATTTACCATTTGTTATTCGTTAATTGTTAATTAAAAAAAAGCCCGTGGTTAAAAACCACAGGCTTTTTTTTAGTACCCGGAACAAGGGTCGAACTTGCACTCTCTAATGAGAACTAGTCCCTGAAACTAGCGCGTCTACCAATTCCGCCATCCGGGCGTTCCGGAGTATTAGATAATTGTGCCCAGGACAAGAGTCGAACTTGCACGCTCCAACGAGCACCACCCCCTCAAAGTGGCGTGTCTACCAATTTCACCACCTGGGCAACTATCTTTTTGCGGGTGCAAAGATAATAAACTTTTTTTGAATATCTATCCTAATCCAAAAAAATTATTTATTATCTCGCACCCAATTGATATTTATTACTTAGAACAGGTATACGACATTAAACGCCACCTTGTTAGCAATCATAAAATGATTAGTACTTCTACCTTCTGTAAGAAGTTCATCAGTTTCTTTGCTGTAGATATCATACCATGCGTGGTTGTAACCCGGGCAGATAACCGGTTCCAGGCGCCAGTGTGAAGCAACTTCAAACGACCATCCAAGGGTTAAACCGAGCATAAAACTGTCGCCCTTACGAACAGTATTGTCGCTATCTTGAAAGATCCAGTTCGGCACAATACCTTTGCTGAGAGCCCAATGAGCATAACCGGTGTTTACCCCCACGAAGAATCCCTTAAAGGTTTCCTGAATATAATACCTTCCTTCGAGAAAAGCCCCATACATTTCACATACTTTATCGCTTCCTAAAAAGCCGTTGCGATAGAATATGCCTATACCCTCGGCCTGTAAAGAAAAGTTGTCGTTTAACGCCACTTCAAAAGCAGGGTTAACAACACCAATAAGAGCTAAAGCGTTTAATTTTACGCCATATTTCGGCACAAAATAATCATTAAACTCCGTCTTATAATCTTCACCCGGAGTCTGTCCCATTAATAGACCTGGAACAAGCAATAATGATACTGCAATAATTGCCATAATTTTTTTCATAATAAGCTGTCTTTTTTTAATCAATATTTTTGTTGGTTATTCTTTTTATTTTATCAAATGTCTTCGAGTCAAGTCGAATCTTTCTAATACATTCATATTGAGTTTCACTATGTAAATCGGTAGCCAAAAACGAATACATATTATTATGCAGAAGGTATTTTAATATTCTAATTGAACTGCG
>JAQVPY010000012.1 GCA_028701815.1 Bacteroidales bacterium
CTTTTCTTCGGCCTTAGGGGCTTGTTGTTTAGGCTGTTCTGTTTTAACGATGTCTTGTGGTTCGGCAGTCGGTGTAACCACTTTTTCTTCCTTAGCGGGAGGTTCGGGAATGGTTACAGCAGCAGCAGCAGCAGCGGGCTGGGCAATGTCCTTTTCAGGGATCGCAGTTTCTATTTTTTCTTCAACAACAGGTTTTACTGTTGTCGTTGATTTTTGCGTTTCGGCGGGTATGGTTGGTATGACAGGTTTTGGTGCTGTATCGACTTTTTCAGCAGCAGGTTTCGGCGGTTTTTGTTGTGCCGGTTTTGAATCCGGGGGTAATATATTGCCTTTAATTACGACATAGTCGTTATGGGTATCGGTGTTTAAAGGTTGTTCAGTTTCCGGGGTACCGGATTTGGGTTGTGAAATAACCTCTAAGGAAATTTTTTCCGATTCCTTTTTCATGTTTTTGTCGCTCTGAAATTCATTGGCGACGAGGGTATACATATCCTCTTCCAGTTTAGTGTTGGGAGATGGGTCTATTGTATAGCCTTTCTTCTTCAAGAATTCAACGATTGTATTAACGCCGACGTTGAATTCTTTGGCGGCTTTGCTAAGTCGAATTTTTACTTCTGTCATATTATACCTTTAAATGTTTTTATTCTTCATCAAATTCCGCCTTCAGTATTCTGATGACGTCTTTTACTGTTTCCTCTTCGAGGTCTGTACGTCTCATGAGGTCATCCTGGGCCAATTCGAGAACGCTGCGTGCCGTATAGCATCCAATACCTTTCAATACGTCTATTACCCATTGTTCGATCTCATCGGAGAATTCGTCGATGTCCACATCTTCCACGTCTTCTTCGGCATCTCTGTAAACATCTATATCATAGCCTGTAAGCTTGCCGGCGAGTTTGATGTTATAGCCGTTTTTGCCTATGGCATAAAAAACCTGGTCGGGTTTCATAAAGACGTCGGCCTTAAGTGTCTCCGGATGAAGGGTGATAGAAGTTATCTTGGCGGGACTGAGGGCTCTTGTGATAAAGAGGGTGGGGTTGGTGGTGAAATTAACGACATCGATGTTCTCATTTCTGAGTTCGCGGACGATGACGTGAATACGCGATCCCTTCATTCCGACGCAGGCTCCTACGGGGTCGATGCGGTCGTCGTAAGACTCTACTGCAATCTTGGCTCGTTTACCGGGGATTCTGACAGTTTTTCTAATAGTAATAAGTCCGTCGTAAACTTCCGGAACCTCTGCCTCGAACAGACGCTCAAGAAATAACGGGGAGGTTCTTGAAAGGATGATTACGGGGATGTTGTTTCTGAGTTCTACACGGGCAACAACGGCACGGATGATATCTCCTTTGTGATAATAGTCGTCGGCTATCTGTTCCGATTTCGGAAGCAGTAATTCTATTCCCTCATCGTCAAGAACAAGTATCTCTTTTTTCCATACCTGATATACTTCGCCTGTAACTATCTCACCAACTTTGTCGATATATTTCTTATAGATGTTGTTCTTCTCGTATTCCTGTACTTTCGTACTAAGGCTTTGGCGAATCGTCAGAATATCACGTCTGCCGAAGTCTTCGATTTTTATACTCTCCTGAAAATCTTCGCCGATTTCAAAGTCGGGTTCAACTTTTATGGCTTCGGAATATGCTATCTGGTGAATGGGGTCTTCTACTTCCCCGTCATCTACTATTACTCGTGTCCTCCATATCTCAAAGTCGCCCCTGTTGACGTTGACAATGACGTCAATATTATCGTCTGTGCCGTACTTTTTGACGAGCATGCTTCTGAAAACATCCTCAAGGATTCTCATCATAGTCGTTCTGTCGATGTTTTTAAATTCCTGAAATTCGGAAAACGATTCAACTAAATTAATACTTTCCATCTTTTTGTTTATTACTATTATAAATTAAAATCCAACAATATCTTTGTGCAGGATATTTCGTCTTGTGCTATAACGATATCTTCCTGCTCTTTAACTTTTGCCGTCACCCCCTTCTTGGCTTTTGAGGTGTGCTTGACGGTGACAATAATGTTCTTGTCGTCGGCCTCTTTTAATGTGCCGATGATCTTTTCTCCGTCTTTTTTTACTACAGAGACTTCCTGCCCCAAGTGCTTTTTATATTGACGTAGCAGCATCAGCGGAGCCGAAAGTCCTGCTGAGCTTACGGTGAGAGAGTAATCCTCTATGTCTCTGTCCAAATGCTCCTCTATGTATAAGTTGAGCATGGCACAGTCGTCAATGCCTACAGTGCCGTCGCTGTCTATGTATATTTCTACCGTGTTGTCGGGAAGAACCTTTGTGCTTACTAAAAACAATTCCGATCCTTCGAAGCAATCGTTAACAAGTTTTTCGATCGTGTTTTGGTTTATCATAAATTTTTTATAAAAAAGAAGGGGACTTCGTCCCCTCAAAATCAACACCATACTCCATTTTGCTTTCGCGTTGCAAAAGTATATGTTTTTTTTTAATTATGCAAGATTTTTTCTTTCTATTTAAAAGCGACCTCCAATAAACCGTCGCCTTCAACGGAGAGACGATGGAAATAATCCGGTGTCGTTTTGCCTGTGAGGGCGTCGACATAAATCTTGGCAAGATATTGTGAGAGCATAAAGCCGTGGCCTTTCAGTCCCACAAAGAGTCCTTTATTCGGGTCTATCATCATCCTCGGTTCGGTATAGTATCCTGCCCAGCTGGCCTGGAAACTGACCGACGACAGCTGAGGTATCCAGTCGATGAAAGTCTCGCTGATGATATTAAAAAATTCCTTGGAATTAAATCTGAGGTCTTTCCCCGCCTCCTGTGGATCAAATGCCGGTGAGGCGCAGGCTATGATTTGTCCCGTTTCCGCAAGCTGCTGCCCGTAAACGGCAATGAAGCCCTTGTAATTTCTGCGGTCTATCAACATGCCGAGAGGCGAATTGTCAGGTCCCATCAGTGGCAGACGTCTTGTGATAAACGCTTGGTGTTTGACAGGATAAAAACCTGCATAGATGCCTACCTTTTTTGCAAAGGTGTCAGCGGAAGCACCTAAGGCATTTACAAAATGATCTACCGTGTATTCAATGTATTTTCTGTCGTAATCCTGAACCAAAGCAACATATTTGCCGTCGGGATCCTTTCTGACGTCAACAAGTTTGCAGCATTCTTTCAATGTGCCGCCTTTGTTTACGGCGATATTCCTCAGCAGATTGATCACCTTCCCCGGTGTAGCCTGCCAGCAATCTTTGGAGATCAGGGCCGACATGTATTTTTTATCAAGGTTCGGATTGATGGCCGATGATATCTCTCTCGCGAAGTCTTTGGGCTCAATCATATAGGAGTTAGACCATTGACATGAAAGTTCCAGAGAGTCGTAAGTGGCCTGATCATGCGCGAATGTTATGTATTCTATTTCCCTGTAGTTGATATTGGATATCTTTTGCAGATCTTTGAATAATTCGTGGTTATTTTTGGCGATGTCTGCAATTTCGGGGATGCTGAACTGAGGTCTGCCGCCGGCAATATTACGCCATGAACTTCCCGGCTCATTATTGATTAATATCGGTTTGTAGCCCGCTTCAGCAAAATATCTGAACAGAGAACTGCCGCCCATACCGCCGCCGGCGATGAGAACGGATGCACGTTCTTTGTGTATCTCGTTTTTGTTGATGACATATTTGTCGGGAACATTCTTTGGATATATGTCGCCGGCAGTAACCTGATTGGCCAAAGGAGCACGCGGTGTCGGTTCACGAAGCAGTGTGATGCCCTTGCTGCGTAACAGCTGTCTCAGACGTGGGATGCAGCGTTTGCCGCGACAAACGCCCATGCCGATACGCGTGGTGTGCTTGATTTCATCTATGGTGATGATTTTTCTGTCGCCGACTATCTTTAACACCTCATCCAGGTCGATATCTTCACAGTGGCAGATGTAAGTTTCGGAGTTAATGTTCTTATCGACTTTTTTTAGGGCTACCTCTTCGGGATATTGCGACTTTACTATAAGACCACGAGCGTTTGTGAGAGCCTCTCCGTGAATGTTGAGGGCTTTTACAAGTGCAACATTAGTCTTGTTTTCATTTTTGATAATCTTTTTGATGACTCCTTCACCGAGTTTTTTGCCGTTGTTGTCAATGAGAAAAACTTCGCTGCCTTCTTCAACCCCGAATTCGATGGGGAAATAAGCCGTGTCACTCTTGAGGTTATAGCCGAAGATGGCGAGACCGGGGCAGTGGTTGACACATTTCATGCATCCTATACATTTATTATAGTCGATGACTGGGACACAATTTGTTGCCGGCTTGGTGATGGCTCCGTGAGGACATGCAAATGAGCAGGGGTTACAGGCAAAACCGTAAAGGCAGTCGAGAATTGCAAACGGTTTCTCGTTCATTCTGTTAGCATCAGGCTTATTCGCCTGTTCAAGAATTTTTATCGGGTGCTGTTGTGAGGCAAGATATTCCATCGATGTGGCGAGGTATTTGTCGTAATCGGTTCTAATGCCCATCTGTTGCAATATCTCAATGGCCACTTGTTTTCCGCGTAGGACGGCACTCGTGCCTTCGCCTATCCTTATAGCGTCGCCTGCGCCGAAGCACCTCTTTCCGAAGATGGCTTCGCCCTTTGTAAGTAACTGGTCGTCAGAAATCAAGCCGGTACAGATATTTATAATGTCTATTCCATCAATAATTCTTTCCGTTCCCGGAATGGGCTTGAAATTTTCGCATTCCGCAATTACGGCTCCTATGATGCCGTCACGGTTCTCGTTAGGGATGGCTTTAAGCAGGGTGTGAGCGGTGAGAACGGGTATTCCGAGGCGGCGTACCCTGTTGGCCTGTACGGGGAAGCCACCTTCAAAAGGCTGCGCTTCAATGATGGCTTTAACCGTAGCACCCGCCTGCATAAGTTGATATGAGGTCAGATAGCCTATATTGCCTGCACCGACTGTGAGAACATTTTTTCCGAGAAGCGTGCGCTCGGTGTTCATCATCTTTTGAGCTACGGCTGCGGTATATACTCCGGGGACATCGTCGTTTTCAAAGGTGGGGACAAACGGAACCGCGCCGGTGGCTATCACGAGATAGTCGGCATCGACATACGAAATTTCTCCGCCGGTCAGGTCCTTTAAAGCGAGACGGTTGCCTTGTAAAATATCCCATACGGTGTTGTGCAACAGGATGCCTTCATGATTGTCGCCGGCAAGTGAGGACGCAATGTCAAAGCCCCTCATGCCTCCATATTTTTGTACCTTCTCGAAGAAGAAAAACTGGTGGGTCTGCATATTGAACTGACCGCCAATCTTGTTGTTGTTGTCAATGACCAGATTGTCAATGCCATGCTCGCGTAATATCTCCCTGACGGCTAAACCTGCGGGACCGGCACCAATTATGGCAACAGTGGTCTTGTATATCGTGTTAGGTGTCTCCGTGTCAATATGCTCAGCTTTCGGTGTATAACCCTTGGGTATCTCGGAGACATTCTTTACTCCATCGACTTTCGTACAGCAAATGCGCTTGATCTCTCCGTCTACAAGCATCTCACAGGCGCCACATTTTCCAATGCCGCATTCGAGACTGCGCTCTCTGCCTCTGACGCTGTGACTGTGTATCGGAAATCCTGCCTGATGAAGCGCTGCCGCTATGGTGTAGCCCTTATATCCTTCAATCGTGTTTCCATTGTAATTAAAGGAAATTTTCTCCGTTTCCTGAAATTCCAGAATCGGATGTTCATTAATTCTATCCATGTATCAGATATGTTTAAATAAATACTTTAATATAAAAACACGCAAAATTAGAGGATTTTTTCCAATTTTGCTATTATCTTTGCATGTATTTATTTGCAAAAAATTAAATGAGAAAAAAGGTTGATAACGCGCTTGATATGGCGAATGATATGTTGCAGAAATATCTCAACGAACACGGAATGCGGAAGACGGAAGAACGAGTTGCTATTCTGCGTCAGGTGAGTTCTTATGCACATCATTTCGACGTGGAGACACTTTTCATTGACCTTAGAGATAATAAATTCAGAGTCAGTCGAGCTACTCTTTATAATACTCTCGAACTCCTGAAAGAAATAGGCCTCGTGACCAAATATAATTTCGGCGATAGTGTCAGCGATTACGAATTCGTTAATCCGGTAAAAATGCAAATACATTATCATCTGATAGATTCAGATACGAAAAGAGTTGTCGAGTTTGAAGATAAAAGAGTTGACAGGATAAAAAAAGAGTTGGAAATAAAATACGGCATGGTAATCGACACATGCCAGTTGGTGTTCTACGGACATAAGAAAGGAAAAAAATGAAAACTAAATTAGATGTTCTCCTCGGACTTCAATGGGGAGATGAGGGAAAAGGGAAAATTGTGGATTATTTGTCGCCACGTTATGATGTCATTGCAAGATTTCAGGGAGGTGCCAATGCCGGCCATACGCTGAAGATCGAAGGTAAAACACACGTGCTGCACCTGATACCTTCAGGTATATTTCATGAAGATAAAATTAATATTATCGGTAACGGAGTGGTTATTGATCCCGTGATCTTTAAAGAAGAATGCGACGGCCTGTCGGCACTGAATGTGGATTTTATGAAAAGGTTGATGATAGCTAAAAAAGCCCACCTTATCCTGCCGTCACACAGAATGCTCGACGCCGTTTACGAAAGAAGCAAGTCGGCAGATAAAAAAATCGGTACTACCCTTAAGGGTATTGGTCCCGCTTATACCGATAAAACCGCCCGCCTCGGCATTAGAGTAGGCGATGTGCTGTCAAAAGATTTTATGATGAAATACAACCTTCTTAAAATGAACCATCTGAATATCGCCCAGATGTATAATTTTAATGTCGACGATTTCGAAATAGATAAAAAATCCTTCGCGGAATACGAAACGGAATGGTTTCTGGCTATCGAATACCTGAAAAAATTTAATCTCGTGGAATGCGAAAATGTTATCAATAACATGCTCGATAACGGTAAAAAAATACTCGCCGAAGGTGCCCAGGGTACTATGCTCGACGTGGACTACGGAACATATCCCTACGTTACTTCCTCCAATACCATGTCCGCCGGCGTTTGTACCGGTCTCGGTATCGCACCGCAAAGAGTCGGCAGAGTGTTCGGCATATCTAAAGCCTATTGTACCCGCGTCGGCACCGGCCCGTTCCCGACAGAACTGTTCGACGAAACAGGCGAAATACTCCGTAAAAATGGCGGCGAATTCGGCGCTACTACCGGACGCCCAAGACGCTGCGGCTGGATTGACCTCGTCCAACTTAAATATTCGGTGATGATTAATGGCGTTACTGACCTCATTATTACTAAACCCGACGTGATGAACGACTTCGATAAAGTGCTCGCCTGCACTTCCTATAAAATCAACGGGAACTCGCTCTCCGACTTCCCTTATGATATTGAAGATGATGACCTGAAACCCGTCTATTCCGAATACAGGGGATGGAAAACATATCTGCCTTACGATAAAGGCTTTGATAATCTGCCAGAAGATTTTAAAAACTATATATCCGAACTTAAAAATTTCCTCGACGTAAAAATATTCCTGATCTCTACCGGCCCCGGCCGCGAAGAAACCCTCGTCGTCGAAGAATAATATCCGTAATTTAGTATTATGATCGAACTTAACCTTAAAGGTCTTCCGTGCCCTAAACCTATTATCGAAACTAAAAAACGCCTCGACTCTATGTGCGAAGGCGAACAACTTAAACTCTTTATCGATAACGAAACCGCTTACCATAATGTTACCGCCTTCCTTAAAGGTATTAACGCCTTCGTTAATGGCAACAAGATAAAAGATGAATTTATTATTATATGCCAAAAAGTGGCATATATAAATGCGGCAAGTCCTGCTGAAACTGACTGCGAAACGCCATCTTGTTTCTGTGCACCAAATGTGGACAGAAAGCTTGTGGTACAACTCCATTCTAACGTGATGGGTGTCGGCGACGATGACCTCGGAAATACCCTGATACTCGCGTTCCTCGACTCTATACGCTCCCTGCCGATAGTTCCGGGTACAATCCTTTTGTATAACAGTGGCGTAAAACTCGCCCTTATAGACTCAAAATCCCTCGAATTTCTGAAAGAGCTCGAATTCCTCGGAGCAGAAATAATACTGTGCGGCACCTGCGTCAACTATTATAATCTGAAGGAAAAAATCGGCATCGGCCGTATATCCAATATGTTTGAGATAGCCGAGAAACTTACATCCGCTACAACGATAGTTAAGCCTTAAATGCTATTGCACGAGATGAAGATAGACCTGCTAAACTCTGTGGACTTTGGAGGCTGCTCGGCTAAATTGTCGCCGAAACTGCTCGAAGAACTCCTGTCGGACTTCCCGACACTGAAGAATGAGAACCTCCTTGTTGATGTCTCTACTCACGATGACGCGGCTGCATATAAAATTAATGATGAAACGGTGCTGATCTTTACTACCGATTTCTTCCCCCCGCTTTGCTCCGACCCTTATACCTTCGGACAAATTGCCGCTACTAACGCCCTTAGCGATGTTTATGCCATGGGCGGAAAACCACTTATGGCTCTCAACCTTACAATGTTCCCCACCGCAAAAATGCCCGTGGAAGTACTTAAGAATATTGTTAAGGGCGGATATGATAAGGTGACTGAAGCCGGCGCTATGATCGTGGGCGGTCATACTATTGAGGACTACCCCCCGAAATACGGTCTCGCCGTGGTTGGAACCGTCCACCCCGATAATCTCGTGACTAACGCTAATGCTGTCCCCAATGACGTGCTGATACTAACAAAACCTCTCGGCGTAGGTGTCGTTATGGCAGCAAAAAAAGTAGATATGGCGGACGATAAAATATATGATTTGGCGCTTAACCAAATGTCGACACTGAACGCTTTCGCCGCTTCCATGATGAGAAAATATCATGTTAAATGCGCTACCGATGTTACCGGCTTCGGACTTTTAGGCCACGCATACGAACTTGCTAAAGCCTCCGACGTCACACTACATATCAATACTAAATCTCTGCCCGTCCTCCCTAATGTTATTCAACTCCTCGAATCAGGCTGTATCCCCGGTGCTGCTTTCAGAAATAAAAATTATGTAGAGTCTGTCTCTTCAACGGCGACATTCTCGGAACTTATGCTCTGTTGTGACGCCCAGACTTCCGGCGGATTGCTTATGTGCGTCCCATCCGAAAAAGCGCAGCAACTCCTCGCGGAATTACAAGCATGCCCGGATACACGAAATTCCTCAATAATCGGTAAGGTGTCCGAAAAAAATAATGTCTTTGTTTCATTAAGTTGATTACTCTATGCTGGCAATTTCCGGACTATCACATCATTATACGGGAGAGGAACTCTTCGAAAATATCTCCGTACATTTTCACGACGGCGAACGTGTAGGCGTTATCGGTAAAAACGGCTGCGGTAAAACTACGCTGCTGAATATTATTGCCGGAAAACTTACACCGGAAAAAGGCGAAATATCCTATCCTTCAGGTCATAAAATAGGCTTTCTCGAACAAACTATGCGTACTGTTGCCGACGATTCTATCCTGAATGAGACCCGTCTCGCTGTCCCCGAAATTATTAAACTGAAAGAAGAGTTTGAGGAGATTAATAACGAACTGTCGCAAATGATCAATTATGACTCGGAAGTATATAATGCCAAACTCTCACGATTGGACTATGTGACCCATAGGATGGAAGTGCTTGACGCTTCCCGTTATGAAGAACTCGTGGAAAGGACCCTGCTCGGACTCGGCTTCGAAAGAAAAGACTTCGATAGAAATGTCAATGAGTTTAGCGGCGGATGGAAGATGAGAGTGGAACTTGCAAAGATACTTATTTCCAAACCCGAAATACTCCTCCTCGACGAACCTACCAATCACCTCGATATCGAAAGTATCCGCTGGCTCGAAACGTACCTGATAGCCTATAGGGGGATTGTGGTTCTTGTATCTCATGATAAGACTTTCCTCGACTCGATATGTACCCGCACTATCGAAATTACTTCCCAAAAGGTTTATGATTTCAGTGGTTCTTATTCTAAATTTATCTCCTGGCGCGACGAGATGATAGAAAGTCAGACCAATGCCCAAAATAACCAGGCTAAGGAAGTAGAACAGATAAAACGCTTTATTGAAAGATTTAGATATAAGTCGACTAAAGCCAAACAGGTGCAGTCGAGAATAAAACGACTCGAAAAAATTCGCGAGATAGAAGTGGAATATAAGGATACATCTTCCATCTCGTTTGCTTTTCCTAAAGCACCGCCCAGCGGTAAAGTCGTCGCCGAAGCTAAAGGACTTACGAAATCTTATGACGAACTTAACGTGTTCAGAAACCTCGATTTCGAAATTATCAGCGGAGAATCAGTGGCGTTTATAGGAAAAAACGGAGAGGGGAAATCTACCCTTGCTAAAATTATCGCAGGCGATATAAGCTATGACGGATATTTAAAGATAGGTTATAATGTCAACATAGGCTATTTTGCACAAAATCAAGCGGATATGCTCGATGGCACAAAGACGGTCTTTGAAACGATGGATGCTTTAGCTGTGGGTGATATGAGGACAAAAACTCGTGCTATCCTCGGCGGATTCCTCTTTCAGGGCGAAGATATAGATAAAAAAGTTGGAGTGCTCTCCGGCGGTGAACGTACTCGCCTCGCTATTGCATGTATGCTCCTGAAACCGTTCAACCTGCTGATTATGGACGAGCCAACAAATCATCTCGATATGATCTCGAAAGATATTCTAAAACACGCCCTCCTTCATTATGGTGGAACTATGATCATCGTGTCTCATGATAGAGATTTTCTCGAAGGTCTTACTGATAAAGTATTCGATTTTCATAATCATACGATAAAACAATATTCAGGTGGTATCGAAGAATACCTCGAACGAAATAAAATGTCTTCTATCGATGAGGTCTCTCTTAGAAAAAACAGCTCTTCTTCGGTGATTGCCGACAGCGAAATACCTTTGGCATCCGATAATAAAACGGCTTATGAAGAACAAAAAGAAGCCGACCGCCGCCGCCGTAAGAAAAATCGTATGATTTCTCAATATGAACAGCAGATAGAAAATCTGGAACAACAACTCTCCGAAATAGAAATAGCTATGAACAACCCCTCAGTTACAGAAGATGTCTTTATTAAATACGGTGCTCTGAAAAACGAACTCGACAACGTTATGGAACAGTGGCTGGAATGTCAAAATGAAAAAGAATAATGGCTGCAATTAAAAAACATCGAATTATCTGTCTTCTATTGTTTTGCATGATACATTCCCTCGCCTGTGCCGACGGCTATTGGAGTGATGAAGGTAACTTCTCTGTGGAGTGGTACGATCAGACTGCCTCTTCGTTTTCTATCTCTATGCCCGAAGAACTCGCCGGACTTGCCGTAATTGTCAATAAAAACGCTGTCGACTTCTCCGAAACGATTATTTATCTTACTGCCGACATCGATTTGTCGGCACACGAGTGGGTGCCCATAGCTTTCAATTACGATAAAACGGCTTTCAAGGGGACTTTCGACGGCGCCGGATATTCTATTTCAGGATTATATGTAAATAAACAGAATAACGTCAACTGCGTGGGACTCTTCGGAAATATCAGGGAAGCGAAGATAAAAAATCTTACTATAGTTGATGCCGCAATATCTTTCCCTGTCAATAATGTCGCCGGAATCGCCGGAAATGCGTTCTTTTCTTATGTGGAAAACTGCTCCGTTTCCGGTAGCCTGTCAGGTAGCTGGTTCGTCTCAGGAATAGTCGGCTACGCTTACAATACCTCAGTTGTCAACTGCATCAACTATGCCGCATGCTCAGGTGAAGGATGTGTGGGCGGAATCGGCGGCTCTATGTATGATTCCCCTATTAATGACTGTATTAACGAAGGCTCAATATATAGCAGACATTCTGCAGGAGGACTCGCCGGCTTTTGCGGCGGTACCTCCGTTATGATTTCTGATAGCTATAACAGCGGTCCCGTCGGCGGTATCAGCTGCATCGGCGGAGTTATGGGCACTGCATATAAAGCAGCTAAATTCACAAATATATCCAATAGAGGAACTGTTATTGGTGAAGATCAGAATGTCGGCGGTATCGTTGGTATAACAGGCGAAAAAACGGATTTTATTAATGTGTCGAATGCAGGCACCGTAGCAGGAAATGAGAATATAGGCGGCATAGCCGGATTTATGGCCGCGACTTCTGCTGTCAATAATAGCTATAATAATGCTCCTGTTGCCGGCGTGAATAATGTCGGCGGAATAGCAGGATATTGCGAACTTATGAGCGATTCTACAAGTATCCGTAATTCGTATAATGCCGCTACTGTTACTGCCGATGCCAACGTGGGCGGAATCCTCGGCTTTACCGACGGCGAAGATTTTGTGGTCTCATGTGTCTATCGCGATGATGCGGTAGCTGCCCCTAATGCTTATGGCAACCTCGCTTCTGAAGAATGGATGCAGTCGAATTTATTTTTAGACCAACTGAATATAAACGTTTTAGAGTATAATAATATAAATCCCTCATGTATATTGTGGAAGCAGTGGATGACTGATGTGTTGTTGAATGACGGATATCCTGTCTTTGGTAGTAATGCGGGCATTGCCGACATTGAGGCTGTGCGTTTCAGGGTATATCCTAATCCTGCTGTTACTGTGGTGACGATAGAGGTTGGAGGGATGGAGCAGAGTTTGCCCGTAAGAATTTATGACATGTTGGGGCAGCTCGTGGCTACATATATTATGGATGGCAGCAGTATAGAGATAGATGTTGAAGGCTGGAAGCCGGGAGCATATATTTTCTTTATAAGGAAAAGTCCTTACGGCAAGAAGATCATAGTAAGGTAGAAATTATACGGTTCTAATAAACAGCTTATTGCAAAATTCACGTAATATAGTCATTGCTTCTTGTGACAAATCGGCTTCTTTCAGATAGTTTTCAGCAACGGAGTGGTAGTTGTCGATAGCATTAAGAGTTTCCTCTTTTATATTAATGCTGTTGAATATATCGATAGTCTTTGTGAATTTATCGGGTATGTTACTATTATATATTTCGAGCAGTTGTTGTTTTGTTGTTACGTCGGCTATTTCCATAGTTTTAGTATATAGGAAAGTTTTTTTGCCGCAGGCAATATCGCCGCCGATATTTTTGCCGAAGACTTTAGGGTCGCCATATACGTCGAGGTAGTCGTCCATAAGTTGAAATGCGAGTCCGATAGCTTCGCCGTACTTATAAAGTGCGAGTTGAGCCGGTTGAGGCACGTAGGCAATCATAGCGCCTATTTTCAGTGCAGAGGCGAGCATGACGGCAGTTTTAAGGCGTATCATCTCGATATATTGATTTGTCGGGATAGACTCATATTTTTCGTAGTCCATGTCGAGTTGTTGTCCTTCGCAGACTTCCACCGAGGTGATGGAAAACTGGTTGAGCAGAGGCTGAACGTGGTCGGCGTGGGTATGGGCGATAAATCTCACAGCGAGGGCGAACATGGTGTCGCCGGCGAGGATAGCCGTATTAGTGTTCCATCTCTGATAAACTGTAGGCATGCCTCTACGCATGGGTGCTTCGTCCATGATGTCGTCGTGCAGAAGCGTGAAATTATGGAAAATCTCAAGTCCTATTGCCGGATAAATAGCATCTTCGATATCGCCACCGTTGATTTCGCATGAGAGCAGCATTAAAAGGGGACGGAGCCGTTTCCCGCCCTGACTCAGGGCATATTTTATAGGCTCTGCGAGATTATCTGTTTTCAGAGCAATTGACATCTCTGAGTGTTTATTGAAGATTTCAACAAACCTATCGTTGAGAAGTTCTGATAATTCCTCGTAATTTCTCATACGGTGTCTATTTACCAGCATAAAATCTTCTTGAAGTCGTATTCTTCGGGGTTGTCAACATACTGTTCTATATCTTCATAGTCTTCTTCGGTGATATAATGCAGATTTTCGTTAAACACGAGGTCGGCCTGTTGGGAGTCGATATTGAAATATCTCGTCTTCATCTTCCCTGTTTTCGGGTCTATGATATCTTTCATAAAGATAGGGCTGATGTCACCTTTTGAGTCGGCGCAGACCATACAGGCGGTATAATTTTTATCATACAATTGTTTGACGCCTGTGCCGAGCAGTGAGCAATACATGAGGTCATAAGCGATAGGGTTGACGCATCTCAACTCATAGCCGAGTTCGACAGGGCGGCTCTTTGTGTGCAACCTTGTTTCTTTTGTGAGCTTCTGCTGAAGGAGTACATTGAAGATGTGGGCTTTACTGACGGTTCCCAATTCGGGGTGACCATGTTCGTCGTAGGTAAAATTAATGCCGGTGGCTTCTATTTCGCTGTCGGTCATAGAATGGAAGACGCCCTCACTGATAATAGCTGCGCCATATTCGATGCCGAGAATTTTACGTTTTAACATCGACGATATTATGAGGTCCGTAATTTTATCAAGAGAAATTTTAGTCTTATTAAACATCTCAGGAATAATAATCATAGGGTAATGGGCGGCAGCGCCTATGCTGAAAGCGAGGTGTCCGGCTTCACGTCCCATGGATGCTATCACAAACCACGTGCCGCTGGTACGGGCATCTTCATATATGGTAGTTGCAAGTTTGACGCCTTCCGCCGTGGCCGACTGAAATCCGAATGTTGGAGTGCCCTCCGGCAGGAAAAGATCATTGTCAATGGTCTTCGGAACATGGATGTTCTGAATGGCATAATTGTTCTCCCTAAGATATTCGGAGACTCTTACAGCCGTGGAAGCCGTGTCGTCTCCGCCGATTGTTACGAGAAGCTTAATGTTGTTATTGATAAAAAAATCTATGTTAAGACGACTGAGGTCGGACGGTTTATATCTGCTCATCGCAAGCATGGAACCGCCTAATTGACGTATCTCGTCGGCTTTTTCAAAGGTTATGTCGGTCTCTCTTAAACGATAGGTGAAAAGACTCTTAAATCCTTCATGCAGACCTATTACTCTGTATCCGTGTTTTAGAAATACTTTAGCGGTAGAACTTATTACTGTGTTAATTCCGGGGGCGGGTCCGCCTCCGCATAAAATTGCAATAGCTTTTTTCATTTTTTTCCAATATTAGCTTGCAAAAATAATGATTTTTTTTAGATGTTTTTATTTTTATAAATAATTCATGTAAATTTGCAAAAAATACTCTATGAATAAGTTTTTCAAGTATTCGGGGTTAGCCTTATCTCTGATAATCGTTGTCCTGCTTATATGGAAGTTCACTTTTATCTTTTGGTATATTGTGATCGCTGCGGTGATTTCGTTTATCGGCGCGCCTATGGTGACTGCTTGTAACAGGATCCATATAGGAAAGAAGAATTGCCCCAACTGGCTCTCGGCACTGATGTCGTTGCTCGTAATTGTTATTGTTGCCCTGTCGTTAGTGGCTATTTTTGTGCCGCTGATAGTTAAACAGGCAAATGCAATCAGCTCTATCGACTTCTCCTCCATAATGTCTTATCTTAAAGAGCCTTTGGATAATTTTACCGTTTTTTTGCAGAAATACGGTATTATCGCTCAGGATACCACACTCCTTGCTATGGCCGAAAGTGAAATTTCCGGCGTGCTTAATATGAGTTATATCTCGAATTTTGTGGCTAAACTGTTTAGTACTATGGGCAGTTTGTTTATGGCTGTTTTCTCAATAATATTTATCTCCTTTTTCTTCTTAAAGGATGATACGCTGTTTACTAAGCTTATCATGATCTTTGTCCCGGATAATCTCCGTGATAAGGTGTCGAATGCTTTGCGAAGCATTAAGAAATTTCTATCAAGATATTTTATAGGACTTGTAGCTGAGGTGATGGCGATGTTCGCTTTGGAGAGTATAGGGCTGACAATTATCGGTGTGAAGGGCGCTTTGCTCATAGCTATTGTAGGAGGCTTCTGTAATATTATCCCTTATGTGGGACCGATTATTGGCGGCGCCTTTGGCGTTATAGTGGGTATGACCACCCTTGTCAATGCCGGTGCTTACGACCAGATTCTGCTTCAGTCGCTGCTGATTATCCTCGTATTCGGAATAGCCAACACGATAGATAATATGGTGCTTCAGCCGCTAATATTCTCTCATAGCGTAGATGCGCACCCCCTCGAGATATTTATAGTGATTTTAATATTCGGCAGCATGGGCGGTCTCCTGTGGATGATTCTCGCCATACCCGGATATACGGTTATCAGAGTTATTGCAAAAGAGTTCTTGAGTAACTTTGAACTGATAAGAAAGTGGACATCTAAAATTAAAACTGAATGAGTATAACATTATCATATACAGCTACTACTTTGGCGGGGCTGGAAGAAGTATTAGAACGGGAATTAATCGAATTCGGAGCGACTAAGACGAATGTTCTTGTGCGTGCAGTGGCTTTTGACGGACCTCCTGAAATTATTTATAAGGTTAACCTCTGGAGTCGTGTGGCTCTGCAGGTTATGATACGCCTGACGACGTCTGAGGTCAACAGTTCCGACGATATCTACGAATGTACCAAGCGAATCTACTGGGATAAATATTTCCGTTCGAGTGATACTTTTGCTGTTCATGCCGTTGTCAATGACAACAAATTTATCAACAACTCCCTTTTTGCCGCTTTAAAGGTCAAAGATGCTGTCGTAGACCAACTGAGAGAACGTTATGGATTTCGTCCTTCTGTTGATAAAGATAATCCTGATATTAATATTAATGTCCATATTTCGCGGACCACGATGAATATCTCCCTCAATTCTACCGGAATACCCCTGTTTAAAAGAGGATATAAAATGAGTGTTGTCGCTTCGCCTCTTAATGAAGTCCTTGCTGCCGGCATTCTTGCTCTCAGCGGATGGAATAAGCATGTCCCGCTCTTCGACCCATTCTGTGGCTCCGGAACCATACTGATAGAAGGAGCTATGATGTCGGCTAATGTGGCTCCCGGATTGTATAGAGAATCTTTCGGTTTTATGAGATGGAAAGATTATGATAGAAGGCTATGGGCGACCCTGCTTGAAGAGGCTAAGTCTGCAATGAAATTCGAGATGCCTGACATAATCGGTTCCGATATCTCCGCCCGCGCAGTGTCTTATGCTATGGATAATATTCAAAGCGCAGGCTTCGCAGATTTTATCTCTGTGAAACGTGCAGCCTTCGGCGATTTTGTCCCCCCTCTTGAAGACGGATATATCGTTACCAACCCACCTTACGGAGTTAGAACCGAAAATGATGGTTTACTCGACCTGTATAAAAAGATGGGCGAGGTGTTTAAACATCAGTTTAAAGGGTTCTCCTGCTGGGTGATATCCTCCGAAAAGGAAGCTATCGATAATATAGGACTCCACGCCTGCTCTCAAAAAAAACTTTTTAACGGCCCCCTCGAATGTCGCCTTATGGGCTATAAAATGTATTAATATGTCTGAAATGAATCGTTTTGTAGAAGTTATAGTTCCTCTGCCTGTCAAAGGAACGTTTACATATCTTCTCCCCGACGAGTTTAAAGACACGACCGCTGTCGGGTCTATGGTAGTAGTGCCCTTCGGTAGCAGAAAATATTATTCGGGTATAATATGCCGTGTCTTCGATGAAGATATCGCTAATATAAATTTTGCCATTAAACGGGTGAGCACTCTGCTTGACGATAAACCCGTTGTATCTTATAAAGACTTGAATTTATGGCATTGGCTGGCTGATTATTATATCTGTAATATAGGCGAAGTTATGGCTGTGGCCATCCCGTCCATGTTTCGTCTCGCCAGCGAGTCGTTTGTTACACTGCATCCCGATTTTACAGGCGATGTTACAGGGTTGAACGACAGCGATATCGATGTTGTCGAAGCCCTGATGAATAATAAACAGCTGTCAATACAGCAAATTGCGGCGATTTTTGAAATCGAAGATAAAAAAGATGCTAAAAAGAATGTCTATCGACAGATACAGTCGCTTATTAAAAACTGCGTGGTGGAATTGCAGGAAGAGGTAAAAAATCCTTACCGTCCCAGATATGAGGAGTTTATTACAATAGGCGAAAAATATCGCAGCGACGAGGCCATGAATGAGGTTTTCGACAAACTTCAGAAAAAAGCATATAAACAGCTGGAATTTCTGCTGGCATATTTTAAATATGCCGCAAAATATAATGAGGATTTCCCCGAAATAGCTAAAAGTCTTATTTATAGAGATGTGGATCCTAACCGTACAGTGATCAATTCCCTGCTGAAAAAAGAGGTTATTTCAATATCCAAACGCAGAGTGGGGCGTATTGAAACGCTCGAATCGACGGAAACGACAGGGGGCATTATCTTAAGTGATGCCCAAAATAAGGCTCTCGACGCTTTGAAATTGTCGCTCAAAGATAATGATATCGCCCTTTTAGACGGCGTATCTTCGAGTGGCAAAACGGAAATTTACTTCAAACTTATTGAAGAGGTGCTGAATGAAGGGAGGCAGGTTTTACTGCTGTTGCCCGAAATAGCCGTCTCTACACAGATGCTTTATCGTGCCGCTAAATATTTCGGTTCAAAAGTTGGCGTATATCACTCAAAATATAATCATGCCGAGCGTGTCGAGGTCTGGAACGCCGTTCTCGATAATAATAAAGATGCAACTAAGGGCTACAGCCTGATTATAGGCACTCGTACTTCCGTGTTTCTGCCTTTTGAAAGGCTGGGTCTCGTTGTCGTTGACGAAGAACACGACGTTTCATATAAACAGTATGATTCTCCACCGAGATTTAATGCTCGCGATTGTGCCATATATGTGGCAAAAACTCACGGAGCAAAGATAATGTTAGGTACTGCGACCCCTTCTGTAGAGTCGTATTTCAATACACAAAACGGAAAGTATGCTCTTGTGAAACTCGACGAACGTTATGGAGGCATTCTTCCGCCGGAGACAATAGTGGTAGATATGCGTGAAGAACGCAAGAAAAAAGGCATGTCGGTGAATTTTTCCGATTTTTTAATTCAGGAGATAAGTCGGGCTTTAGACAAAGGCAAACAGGTGCTGATATATCAAAATCGGCGCGGTTTTGCCCTGCATCTCGAATGTGAGGTGTGCGGCTGGGTGCCGCAATGTGTAAACTGTGACGTCTCGTTAACTTATCATAAGGCCTTTAATCAGATGCGCTGTCACTATTGTGGGTATCATACGTCTGTTCCTATGGAATGTCCCAAATGTCACAGCAACGCCGTTGTAATGAAAGGCCTTGGCACGGAGCAGGTAGAGGAAGAACTTGAAAAACTGTTTCCGGAAGCTGTTGTCAGAAGGATGGATTTAGACACCACGCGTAAAAAGAATGCCTTTAAGGAATTGATTTCCGACTTGTCGTCAGGGAAGATAAATATTCTTGTAGGGACACAGATGATAGCGAAGGGGCTTGATTTTGACAATATAGGGTTAGTAGGTATCGTCAATGCCGATAACCTGTTATATTTTCCGGATTTTCGCGCCTTTGAGCGTTCATATCAACAGATATGTCAGATAAGCGGGCGCGCGGGACGAAAGAATGAACGCGGCAGGGTGGTGATACAGACTTTTTCGCCGGAGCATCCGATAATACAATATGCCGTTGCCGGAGATTATTACGCCATGTATTCCCGGGAGATAAGCGACCGACGGGAGCATAATTATCCGCCGTTCTGCCGTTTAATAAACATCAAAATGCAGCACAGAGACTATAAAGATCTTGATGCGGCGGCTCAATGTCTCGCCGACATGTTAAAGCGTTCTCTCGGACGTCGTGTTTTAGGCCCCGAATACAATTCCATTCCGCGCATGAATAACTATTATATCAAAAACATCATGATAAAAATAGAGCGCAGCAATGATTTTTTCAGATTAAAGAGTATCGTCGTCAGCAGCTACAACGAATTTCTCAGACGCAAGGAATCCCGCGGGGTGCGGGTCGCGGTGGATGTGGATCCGATGTAAAAAAAACGTGTATTTTGAAAAATACACGTTTTTTTAAGCAACCCGTTTACGGGATTTGTTATGTGAGTTATTCTTCCTCGTCGGCCGAAATGATATAGACATCCTCGTTGGCATGTTTCATGAAATATTTCTCACGCGCGTAACGTTCACGATAGTCGCTGTCATTTTTCAGCTGCTCGAACATTATGCTGTCTTGGCAATATTCCTCGTTGTATGCCTTTTCTTCCGCCTTCATCTCCTTTAAGTTGCGATTCATCTTCAGCAACTTTATCATATTATCCCTGTCGATAAAGATGATGACCGCCGCAAAGACCAAAGTCGCGATGGTGAACTTGTTGAAGAGAATTTTCTTGATGTCTATTTTTCGTTTCATCTGACGAAAAGATTATTGTATTACCATGCAAATAGCGGATATTGTGCCATCAGAGAGTTGACTTCTCCGCGAACGTCGGCGATGACTTTTTCGTCTTCTATGTTGCTGATGACCCTGTCGATGAAATCAACGATAACAGGCATCTTGTCTTCCTTTAATCCTCTCGTGGTGATAGCCGGTGTTCCAACTCTTAAACCTGAGGTCTGGAACGGTGTGCGGGAATCAAACGGTACCATGTTCTTGTTGACGGTGATGTCAGCTTTGATTAAGGTGTTCTCAACTAATTTGCCTGTGATTTCAGGGAACTTGGAACGCAGGTCGATTAACATCAGGTGGTTGTCGGTGCCGCCGGAGATTACATTGTAACCCCTCTTGATAAATTCGTCTGACATGACTGCCGCGTTTTTCTTTATCTGTTTTACATATTGCAGATAATCATCTGTCAACGCTTCGCCGAAAGCAACAGCTTTAGCTGCAATAACATGTTCCAGAGGACCGCCCTGTACCCCCGGGAATACTGCTGAGTCGAGAAGTGATGACATCTTTCTTATGATGCCCTTCTTTGTCATCTTACCCCACGGGTTGTCGAAATCTCTGCCTATCATTATCATGCCGCCTCTCGGTCCGCGAAGGGTCTTGTGAGTGGTGGTGGTAACAATGTGACAATACTGCATCGGGTCGTTTAAGAGCTTCTTGGCTATCAAACCTGCAGGATGGGAGATGTCTGCCATCAAAATAGCGCCTACCTTGTCGGCAATCTCCCTCATACGCTTGTAATCCCAGTCGCGGGAATATGCGGACGCGCCGCCGATAATCAATTTAGGCTTGTTCTCAAGAGCAATCTCTTCCATCTTGTCGTAGTTGACTGTACCGGTTTCCTCATCTACACCATAAGCTACCGGATGATATAATATACCTGATGAGTTTACAGGTGAACCATGTGAAAGATGCCCGCCGTGCGATAAATCCAATCCCATAAAGGTGTCACCGGGTTGCAGACAGGCAAGTAAAACTGCCATGTTTGCCTGAGCACCACTGTGCGGCTGTACGTTTACCCATTCGGCATCAAAAAGCTCTTTCGCTCTGTCTATGGCTAACTGCTCAGTCTCGTCAACATTCTGACACCCACCGTAATATCTCGCGCCGGGATAACCTTCGGCATATTTGTTCGTCATTACGGAACCCATGGCTTCCAAAACCTGGTCGCTAACAAAGTTCTCAGATGCAATTAACTCAATCCCATTGAGTTGTCTCTCTTTCTCTTTCTGGATTATAGAGAAAACCTTTTCATCACGTTTCATGTCTTCTATTTTAAGTCTTAAATTTTTTTTATTAAATAATAATTTGCAAAACTAATAAATTTTATTGATTTGTGACAATTTTTATTAACTTTGCAGCACTTAAACAATTATTATAATGAAAGATAAATTAGTAATTATCCCTACATACAAGGAAAAGGAAAATATAGAGAGAATTATCCGCTACGTTTTTGCGATGGAAGGTGATTACCACATACTTGTTATCGACGATAATTCACCCGACGGCACCGCCGATATAGTGAAAAACCTTATGACTGAGTTTCCTGAAAGACTGTTTATCGAAGAGCGTAAGGGGAAACTCGGACTCGGTACCGCTTATATCCATGGTTTTAAATGGGCTCTCTCTCATGACTATAATTATATTTTTGAGATGGATGCAGATTTTTCTCATAATCCCGACGATTTGAACAGACTCTATCAGGCTGTCGCTGACGGCGCCGACCTCGCCGTAGGTTCCCGTTATGTTACAGGCGTTAATGTAGTCAACTGGCCCATGGGAAGAGTGTTTATGTCGTATTATGCTTCCGCGTATGTGCGACTCGTTACCGGAATGCAGGTGAAAGATGCTACCGCCGGTTTTATCTGCTATGCCCGACATACCCTCGAAGCTATCAATTTCGATAATATTAAGTTTACCGGATATGCCTTTCAAATAGAAATGAAATATACTGTGTCGAAACTCGGCGGCAAAATTGTGGAAGTGCCTATAATTTTTACCGATAGAACTGCCGGAGAATCTAAAATGAACTCCAGTATCTTCGGCGAAGCTGTCCTCGGGGTTATTCAGCTGCGCTTTAGAAATATTAAAGAATTGCATAATGAAATACATCCGTCGAA
>JAQVPY010000143.1 GCA_028701815.1 Bacteroidales bacterium
CAGGCTGGTAACATCATCGCTGAGGAGTAGTGATTTAACATCTTTTCCTGTTTGTTCTTTGATGATTTCAGGCAGGGTTTTGCCTATAGTTTTGTTGCTTTTGTTGAAGAAAGAGAAGCGGCGTTTGCTGACTGAAGGGACTTCGGCAAAAAATTTAAAGTCGTCGAGTTCGATATATTTCATCGCGATGGAATAATACAGGTCGATAAGGTTTGATTTATCTGCATTAGCCATGATGCTCGCAATTTTATTATCGTCGAGTTTCAGGTTAAGGCTTTCGGCCCATTTTTCCATGATGCTTTTTCCTTCTTCGAATTTTTCCTTTTTAATATTATTGAGAGAGAGTCGGATTCTGCTTTTTGCGCGTTGAGTCTGGGCGATTCCCAGCCATGAGTCTTTTGGGTGTTGGCTTTTAGACGTAAGTATCTCCACTTGGTCGCCGCTGTTGATCACGGTGCTTATTGAGGCGAGTTTGTTGTTGATTTTAGCTCCGATGCACGAGTCGCCGATAGCGGTATGGATAGCATAAGCGAAGTCGAGTACCGTTGCGCCTTTAGGCAGGGTGCGCAATTCGCCTTTAGGCGTGAATACGAAGATCTCGTCGGTGAAGAGATTGCTTTTAAAGTCATCTACAAAGCCGATAGCATTACCGTCGTCGTCTTTATTCAGACGCAGATTTTCTATCATCTTTTTCATGAGGTTGATCCACTGGTCGAGTTTGCTGTCGGCGTCATCAACCTTATCTTTATATTTCCAATGGGCGGCGAGTCCGTTTTCGGCTATGTCGTCCATACGTTTACTCCTTATCTGTACCTCTACCCACTGTCCCGTGGGACTCATGACGGTTGCATGTAAGGCCTCATAGCCGTTAGCTTTCGGAGTGGAAATCCAGTCGCGCAGGCGATCTTGTTTCGGCATATAATAGTTGGTGACGATAGAATAAATCTTCCAGCAGTCGAATTTCTCCGACTCCTTGTCGGAATCGACGATGATTCTTATGGCAAACAGGTCGTCGATGTCGTCGAAGTCGACTTTTTTCTCCGACATCTTTTTCCATATTGAATAGACGGATTTGAAACGGGCGAGGATTTCGAACTTCATGCCTTTTTCGGCCATCTCACTTTTTATCGGATAAATGAACTTGTTGATAAACCGCTGGTAGTCTTTCTTCTTCAGACGGATTTTATCTTCGATCATATTGTAAATCTCGGGTTCGAGAAATTTCAAGGAGAGGTTTTCTAACTCGTTTTTAACATTATAGTATCCGAGACGGTGTGCTAGAGGGGCATAGATATACTCTGTCTCCGAGGCAATTTTAACCTGTTTCTCTCGTGGCATATATGTCAGCGTCCGCATATTATGCAGTCTGTCGGCCAGCTTGATGAGTATTACGCGTATGTCATAAGAAAACGACAGGAGGACTTTTCTGAATGTCTCTGCCTGTGGCGAAGTCATCTTGCCGTTGGTCGTCATAGGCACATCATCGATTTTGGTCAATCCGTCAATGATGCTGGCAACGGTAGGACCGAACTGCTCCCTGATGTCGTCTAATGTATATTCCGTGTCTTCTACAACATCATGTAACAAGGCACAGATGATGGAGGTCTTGCCGAGACCGAGCTCCTGCGCGGCGATTTTAGCTACGGCGATGGGGTGAAAGATATAAGGCTCACCGCTTTTTCTGCGAGTGTTGCTGTGCGCTTTTACCGCCAAATCGAAAGCCTCTCTAACTAATGCTATGTCGGCCTTGGTCTTTTTTCCGCTTTTCCAGGCTTTGAGGATTTCTTTATATCCGTTTTCTATCGCTAATTGTTCTTGTTCTTCAGTATCAGAATACATGCCTTTTTTTTATGCCATCTAAAGTGCAAATATAAAAATTAATTGACAAATAACAATTAACAATTGACATTTCATTATATTTGCAGTTATAAAAATAATTATAATTACAGACTATGACAACATGTAAAAGGTGTCTCCTTGACGAGCATTATCCCGCCATATCTTTTAATGAGGAAGGAGTCTGCTCTTTGTGCTCATCCGATAAGTCATTTGTGCCGATTGGCGAAAGAGCTCTGATTGAGATTTTTGATAATGCCCGGACTAAAAAACGTGAGTATGATGCACTTGTTCCTATCAGTGGCGGAAAAGACAGCACATACATTCTGCATCTGGCGGTTAATGTGTACCATTTGAAAGTATTGGCGATGACTTACGATAACGGTCTGTTCAGTCAACTCGCGCTGGATAATATCGACAGAGCCATTAAGAAGACCGGCGTCAAACATGTGTTTTGCAAACCGGATTTTGAAGTGCAGAAAAAGGTTTATCAAAACATGTTGCGGTATACCGGCGATATCTGCGGAGCTTGTGATATAGCTACAAAAGCCAATATTATTAAGGTCGGTAACGACTATTCCATCCCTATTACTTTATATGGTACATCTCCGTTGGAAAACGATTCTTTTGTTCCCGATTCTATCCAGGATATCAGCAGATTTAAATATATCATGAAGTCTGCCGGCAATTTGTCGAAGCGACAACTCGATGATTTTCTGATATATCCGCACCTGAATATGTTCGTTCAGTCGTTTTATAAGAAAATCGGAAGATTCAGCAAGGAGGTCAGACCCCTGTTTTATATCGACAACCCGAGCGATAAGGAGATGGGGGAGATTATAAAGAGAGAGATGGACTGGCAAGACGAGTCCGATAGAGAATATTCGAAGCATTTGGATTGCATTGCGGAGCCGTTTACCAATTATATACGCAATAAAATTTACGGCTATGACAGACGAAAATGTCAGTACAGCAATATGGTCAGGCGGGGAGAGATTACGAGAGACGATGCGGTCAGATTATTTTTTGCCGACAATATTGAAGAAAAGCCGTCCAACTATTCGGAAGTTTTAACACATCTCGATCTTAATGACGCTGATATAGAAAAGGCTCTTTCTTATACCCCTCTGTCATACGAAGATCATTCTTCCAAGTTGAACCGGCTCTATTCACATATTATGAAACACCTCCACCGTTCCTAATTGCCACATGAAAAAAATCTTCTCATTATTGATTTTCGCTCTGTGTTGTGCAAATATTGCCTTTGCAACACATAACCGTGCAGGGGAGATTACGTTTGTTCATGTGTCGGGATATACTTATGAGATAACAGTTACTACAATCACATATTCGCCGAGTGCTGCCGACAGATACGAATTAGAAGTCAATTTCGGCGACGGTAATTCAGATGTAGTATCTCGTGTAAACGGACCTGCCGGAACCAATCCCGCAGGAGTTTATTGCGCCCATCTCGGAGAGAATATCTCCGGCTATGATGATGTGAAACTGAACAAATACACTACGACACATACTTATGCAGGAACAGGGACTTTTATCATATCCGTAGAAGATCCCAACAGAAATTATGGCGTTATCAATATTCCGAACTCGGTGAATGTGCCGTTTTATATAGAGACGATGCTTTATATTAACCCGTTTATGGGTTCCAACGATTCTCCACAGACGACGCTTTTGCCTGTTGATAAGGCTTGTGTAGGCGTTCCTTTTATAACCAATGCGGGCGCGTACGATCTCGACGGCGACAGCCTCTCGTATGAGTTGATCATCTGTCGTGGCGAGAGCGGACTTGAGATCCCCGGATACACTTATCCTACAGCCTCGCATTCTTTCTATATTGATGAAATTACCGGCGATCTATTTTGGATCTCGCCGACTATTCAGGGCGAATATAATGTTGCTTATAAGATAAAAGAATGGCGAAACGGAGTGCAGATAGGATATATAATAAGAGACTTCCAGATATTGGTGCTGGCGTGCGACAATAATCCCCCCAATATCGAAGCTGCAGATACCTGCGCTGTTATAGGCGAACGGTTGGAATATCCTTTTGTTGTCACCGACGGCGATTATGACGCGGTTACCGTTCAGGTCTCCGGAGAGCCTTTCGTCTTGGAAAATGCTCCGGCGACGTATGAGGTGCTGGAATCTTCAGAGGGACTCCTTACGGGACGGGTTCTGTGGGAACCGTCGTGCTATGAGGCGAGAAAATCTCCTTATGTGGTCTATTTCAAGGCTACGGAGACCGGAAATACCGTGAACCTGAGTTCCGTAAACAGTGCCAATATATATGTATATGCCCCCGCACCGCAAAATCCTGGCGGAGATGCCCTTTCGGGAAACGTGTACCTTAATTGGGATATTTATTGTTGCAATAACGCCAAGGGCTTTTATATCTATAGAACACGCTATGAAGATAATCATATCCAGGGACAATGTGAGTCGGGCATGCCTGACGAATGGAATTACGAGAGGATAAGCGTCGTAGAGGGCTCCGGTGTGACTTCATTTACCGATTACGGGGAGACTTCAGGACTGGTACCGGGCGTGAAATACTATTACAGGATATCTGCCTATTTTGATGATGAGGTGGAAAGTAAAATCTCCGATAAGGTGGTGGTGACACTAAAGAAAGATGTCCCCGTTATCACACATGTGTCCGTTCAAAAAACCGATGCGGAACAGGGAGAGATGACGATAACGCTTTCTCCGCCTACAGAAATTGATGAGGTGCTCTACCCGGGACCCTATAAGTATTTTTTATATCGCTATGATGAAAAGGAAGAGATATATGTTGAGATCGACTCTACCGACAACCTGCTGGATTCGGTTTTTTACGACTTTCACTTAAATACGAAAGACATCCGGTATAGATATTATTTCGGATTATATAATTATAGTAACGGGATAAGGGAATATATGGGCAAGTCGTCATCTGCCACCTCCCTGTTTCTCGTCACCTCTTCCGGTGATGAAAAGATAACCCTCTCTTGTTCGAGTGAAGTCCCATGGCTATTGGACTCTTTTGATATATACAGGAAATTTGAAACCGGCGATTTTGAAAAAATTGCCAACGTGACAGATGGAACATATATCGACGGCGGACTTGAAAACTACAACGAATATTGTTATATGGTCGCCTCTCTGGGTCATTACAGCGCGGGAGGATATGCGGATCCTCTTGTCAACTTCTCGCAGTCGCGCTGCGATATCCCTGCCGACAATGAGGCTCCGTGCGTTTCTGAGTTGACGGTATTTCCGGATTGCGACGAGATGACAAATCATCTGACATGGACAAATCCGGAGTCCTCAGGCTGTTGCGACGATGTGGCAGGATACTATATATATTTTCAGTCTGATGCCCAATCGGGCTTTGCTATACTTGACTCACTAATGGGCAATGAGTATGACACCTCGTATCTTCATTATAACGAAGGCATCATGTTCGGCTGCTATTATATAACGTCTGTCGACGACAGCGGCAATGTCAGCGAAGCTTCCAATGTCGTTTGTCTCTATGGCGATGAATGTACCAATTATATTTTGCCTAATATTTTTACTCCCAATGGGGACTCGTTCAACGATGTTTTTAAGCCCAAGTCGTATTCCGGTATTTTGAGCGTAGAGACATATATTTATAATCGCCAGGGACGTCTGGTATTTCATTCCGACGACATTGAGATCAACTGGGACGGCAGGGATTATTTGTCACATCAGAATGTCTCCGACGGTGTATATTTTTATGTATGTACGGTTACTATGGCGCGATATGATGGCAGTACCGGAGAGAAGATCCTGTCGGGCTATGTCCACATTATTCGGTAGCCACTAACCACTGACCACTGAC
>JAQVPY010000013.1 GCA_028701815.1 Bacteroidales bacterium
TTACTTACCTGATATTGTTTGCAAATTTCGGAAATTTTGCTCTGTTTTGATTCTATTTCCAAAACTTTTTTTCTTTTGAAACTTTCACTGAAATTTCTTCTTAGGCGTTCCCCTGTTGTCATTTTAACTTCTGTTTTCATTGTACTTTTTTTGATTTAAAAGTGGTCAACCTATTTCAGGCATTGACAATTATGAAGAGATTTTTACTTTTTTTTGCTGTGGCGATTATGAGTTTGAGCCTTTCAGCGCAATGTCCCTTAACGGAGGCTGTTGACTTTAATGCAACCGATATACATGGGACAGAAATCAACCTGTTTGAGATCCTCGATGGCGGGCAGTATGTTCTTATCGACTTTTTCTATACAACATGCGGCCCTTGCAATCAAGCGGTGCCGTTTGTAGTAGAATCATATTCTGCTTTTGGATGCAATGAATTTGATGTTTTCTACATGGAAATCTCTCCTATTGACGGCGACGCAGCTCTTCAGACCTGGTGCTCAACATACGGAGTAGAATATCCGACTATCGGAACCAGCGGTAACGGAAGCAGTATATGCAGCACTTACGGCATAACCGCATATCCGACAGTAATATTAATAGCACCTAATCATGATATAGTCATTCAGGATTTATGGCCGATCAACAATGCTCAAACCATCATCAATGCATTAACGGCACAGGGTCTTGAAGAGCACGAATGCGGAGGAACTGTTGATCCGACAGTTGACATCTCAATTGGCGAGGTTACTGCCACATCCGTTGAGGCCACATTTACCCCGAATGACGCATGTCCTACCTATCATATTCTCATGAGTACCGAAGCGGAGATGCAAACATGGATGGTTATGTTTGGAAAGACATTGGAAGAGCTCGTTCAAATGTGGGGCATCGAATTACATGAAACCGCCACCAACGTTTGGACAGGTCAGACCCCGAATACGGAATACACAGTATATGCTCTTCCTGTTGACGCAGAAGGAACCTTTTATGAATTACAGACCGAAACAGCGACCACTCTTCAGTTAGGCGGAACAGGAATCTCCATCATAGATATCGCTGTTCAAGTGATAGATGAAACTTCGGTAAATACCACAGCAACACCTAATGTGGAAACAGCAGAATACCACTACGGACTGATTACAAAAGAATATTTTGAAGAAGTAGGCGAAGAAGAAGCCATCCGATTAATCCGCGAAGACGGTTACCCATTGTATGCCGTTGATGAATGGACATGGTTGAATTTAATCCCCAACACCTACTATTATGCATTAGGAACCGGTCAAAACGCCAACGGCGAATGGGGCGAAACAACTCTCGTCGATTTTTATACTTCCACCGTAGGCATTGAAACCTCTGGTGAAAAGTTGATTCAACTCTTTCCAAATCCTGCAAATGACTACATCTCTGTTACAGGTGAAAACATCAGTAAAATAACCATATATAACGCTTTCGGTCAAAAGATCACAGAATATGAAACCTCTGACTCAAGTTTCGACATTCCAACAAGATCTTACAAAAACGGCATATATTTTATTAGAATTAACGACTCATATACAGAGCGTTTTGTGATTTCTCATTAATTTCACAAACTATTACCTGTTACCTCATCTTATAGAAAGGTAATATCAAAAGGAATTGTTGGTATTGTTTCCGACAATTCCTTTTTTATGGCACGGTTTTTGACTTTATGGCGCAGTCCTAAGAAAAGTATTATTTTTTGACAAAATGTCAGTTATGAGTAAATTTGATGAAATAAACAAAGATGTCATCATCTCGGCAGACAAGCTGGATGAGGCGCCAGATATAGCATTCCCAATATTAGACATGATAGAAGATGATGACGGCAAAAACGCCATGGCACCATCTACATTACCAATATTACCTCTTCGCAACACGGTATTATTTCCCTACGTAATAATTCCCATTGCGATAGGGCGCGAGAAATCTCTCCGTCTTATAAAAGAAGCTTACGACTCCAAGAGTAAAACCATTGGTGTTGTAGCCCAGATCGATAGTGAGAATGTCTCACCGGCATATCTCGACCTATATAAAGTCGGTACCGTAGCAAAGATCATAAAACTGTTAAACATGCCCGACGGCACTGTAACAGCCATCATACAGGGGAAGAGCAGATTTCAACTTGACGGTCTTGTCCAGACCGATCCGTATATGGTCGCCAAGGTTGTAAGCTATGGCAAAAAGAGTTCAACAAAGACAAAAAGTGAGTTGACGGCCTTGATACCTACAATAAAAGATCTCGCAATTCAGGTGATTGAGAAATCGCCGAATATTCCGAATGAAGTTACCATGGCTCTTCAAAATATCGACTCGCCATATTTCGTAATCAATTACGTATCCAACTATTTGGACATCTCAGTTGCCGAAAAGCAGCGACTGCTTGAATGTACGAGTTTCATTGAGCATGCAACGAAGCTAACCGATTATCTCACCGAAGAGTTGAAGATGTTAGAAGTAAGAAACCAGATTGAGAAGAAGGTTAAAGTCGACATCGACAAACAGCAGCGAGAATATATACTCAACCAGCAGTTGAAAACCATTCAGGAAGAGCTGGGAGGGACGCCTAATGTTCAGGACATAGAAGAATTGCAAGCCAAGGCGAAAAATAAAAAATGGAATTCGGAAGTCAAAGAAACTTTTGAAAAAGAGTTGGCAAAGCTTCAGAGGATGAATCCGATTGCCATGGAGTATTCCATACAGAAAAACTATTTAGACACCATTGTAGGGCTGCCATGGAATGAATATACAGAAGACGACTTTAATCAGGAAAGAGCGCAGAAGATATTGGACAGGGATCATTACGGACTTGAAAACGTTAAAGACAGAATACTTGAATATTTAGCCGTATTGAAGTTGAAAAACGACATGCGCTCCCCTATCTTATGTTTAGTCGGTCCTCCGGGTGTCGGCAAGACCTCTTTAGGCAAATCCATAGCAGATGCCGTATCCAGGAGTTATGTTAGAATGTCCTTGGGCGGTTTACAGGATGAGGCTGAAATAAGGGGACATCGTAAGACTTATATCGGTGCAATGCCGGGACGAGTAATCCAGAGCATCCTAAAGGCCAAATCTGCAAATCCGGTCTTTATTTTAGATGAGATTGACAAAGTCGGCGGTATGAGTACCAGCGGCGACCCGTCGTCTGCTTTATTGGAGCTTCTCGACCCCGAACAAAACCGCAATTTCTATGACAACTTTGTTGAGATGGAATTCGACCTGTCGAGGGTTTTATTTATTGCTACTGCCAACACACTCTCCACTGTTCACCCTGCCCTTCGTGACAGGATGGAGATTATAGAAATTAACGGTTATCTGCACGATGAAAAACGAGAGATTGCCAATAGGCATCTTGTACCGAAGCAGCTCGCCGAACACGGCGTAAAGCCAAAACAAGTCGTATTCCCGCAAGAAGTCATCGACTTTATTATCAACGAATACACGCGCGAATCAGGAGTCAGGTTGTTAGATAAAAACATAGCAAAGGTTATCAGAAACAGAGCTCGTCTTATTGCTAACGACGAAAAGTACAAGAAGACGCTGACTAAGAATGATATAACAGCCATACTCGGACATCCTAAAGTGATGCGAGAGAACATGTTGTCTGAGCCTTTAGTCGGCGTAGTAACAGGGTTAGCATGGACTGCCGTGGGAGGAGAAATATTATTTGTTGAGTCAGCCCTATCGAAGGGCACAGGCCAGTTATCGGTAACCGGCAACTTAGGCGATGTGATGAAAGAGTCTGCAAATTTGGCATTTGAATTTCTGAAAGCCAACGCAGATAAGTTCGGGATCAACTATGATGACATCACTGCAAAAGATGTCTATATACACTTTCCTGAAGGGGCCACGCCCAAAGACGGACCATCAGCAGGTATTACTATTCTTACATCTTTGATATCTATATTCACAGGCAAAAAGGTAAAAAACGACCTCGCCATGACAGGAGAGATAACCTTAAGGGGAAAAGTCCTTCCTGTCGGCGGCATTAAAGAGAAGATCCTTGCTGCCAAGCGTGCTAAGATAACCACTATCATCCTTTCGGAAGATAACAGAGGCGATATCGAAGAGATCAAAAAAGAATATCTTGAGGGATTAACATTCAGGTATATCTCTCCCATGACAGAGATACAAGATTTAGCTTTTATAAAATGATGAATTCCGTGCGGCGATTAGCAGCTCTACCATCTTCGGTATCGTTAGTCGCCACAGGGTTTTCCTGTCCATACCCCTTATAGCTCAGCCGAGTAGCAGGTATCCCCTTCCCTATTAAATATTCATATACGGCTCTGGCTCTATTCTTAGAGAGGGTCATATTATGCTCTACAGTACCCGTGTTATCAGTATAACCACGCACCTCGAAATTATATCCGCCGTTGAGTTTTATAAATTTCACTATTCTGTCAAGTTCCAAAAATGAAGACGATTCAAGTTGATAGCTATCGAGAGCAAAAACGATATTTCTCGCCACGAATTCCTTTGTTGTAGACAGAGGCGACAGTCGGATATTTCTAACCTTCTCTGTTTCAGCAGTAGAGATGTTATTTTCCGAGAACATCATATAACCTTCGCACGAAACGGTAATGCCGAAATATTCATCCTCCTTCAGGCATAATTTAAATTTACCGTCGTCGGAGGTATTAATAGAGTAAAAATTTTCAGCATCCGCCGAATTCATTTCGACAAGTGCCTTAAGCGGCATTTGTGTCACGGCATCCACAACTACTCCATCCACGCATACTGTCGATGACGGGCGTATTTGTTCCGGGATTTCGAAAGAATATATATCGAAATTATTCTTACCAAATGCAGAAGAGATATATCCGATATGTCCGTCGGGAGAAACGATAAAGCATTGTTGGGCATTTTTATCATTAATCGGATATCCGAGATTTTCGGGTTTATCCTCAGTATCACCATTCAGATCCACTTTAAAGAGGTCGAGGTCGCCGAGTCCCGGGTGACCATCTGAAGAGAAATACAGGGTATGGGCATCGAAATGGATAAATGGGGTAAACTCATCTCTATTAGTATTAATTCTATTACCGAGGTTATAGGCGTTAGAGAAGTCTCCGTTTTCATCTCTAATAGCGTACCATATATCGGATTTTCCAAAGCCCCCGGGTCGGTTACTGACGAAGAAGAGAGTCTTTCCGTCAGAAGACATACAGGGTTGTGATTCCCAATAGCGGGTATTAACCGGTGAGCCGAGGTTGAACGGTTTCGACCACTTCTCGCCATTTCTTTCGGAGCAGTAGATATCGCAGCTTCCGAGTCCGTCATTGTTATTACATGCAGCAAATAGCAGCAGGTTTCCGTCGGGCGAGAGAGTCACGGCGCTACAGTATTCCAGTTCGGGGGCTACGTCACCGGCGGGGAACACATTAGATGTGGTATCATCCATTTGTGCGAAGAAAACTGTTTCTTCGAGAGTCTTATGAACATAAAAGTCTCCTGCGACCAAAGCTGAATCCGTCACTCTTCGGGTAAAAATCAGCCATTTATTGTCGGAAGATATTGCGTTTACGAACTCATCATGAGGGGAATTAATCGCATCTTTCAAGGAGACGAGGTTTATATCGAGTGGGTTGTTCAGTAATATTTCCGCCACAGATATAACATTCAGCAATGAGTCCACAAAGCGATAGTCGGCAGCGGATTCAATTCCGTCATTTTTATGCTTTTCGAGAAAGTGTTTAGCCTGAGCAAATTGGCCGCAGGAAAAATAACAATATCCTATTTTAAGAAATGGTTTTTCATTAGGCATATAAAGTATTTTATTTGCGGCGTACATATATTCCGCAGCGGAGCAATAGTCCTCAAGTTCCAGCAGCACATACGCTTTCAACATTAACGCGTCTCTATACAAAGAATCTATTCTCAAGCATTTATCAATTTGAGTCAGTGCCTCATCATATATTTTATCATAATATAGATTTTCGGCTATCTCAAGTTGTCTCAAGGCTTTTTTAGAGGGTTGATTTTGTGAAAGGCAAGCGTTACTACTGAATATACACAGCAGCAGCAGCAGCAGCAGTAATCGTTTAGGCATTTTTATTCTTATAAGACTTCAATGTATTAAGGATCAATCCTGTTATCGTCATTGGTCCACACCTCCCGGAACGGGGGTAATAAAAGAAGCTTTTTTAGAGACCTCGGCAAAATCCACGTCGCCGACAAGGGCAAAGCCGGATTTTGTTTCGAGGGAGGGCACTCTGTTAGTACCGACGTCGATAACGACAGCGCCTTCTTTAACCATATCGGCGGTAATAAAATTAGGATGACCAATAGCAGCAATAAGTATATCGGCTTCGAGACACACCTTTTGTATATCGGCAGTCTTACTATGGCAGAGGGTGACGGTACAATTTCCCGGGTTTGCTTTTCTTGACAGGAGGATACTCACGGGGGTACCGACGATATTACTTCTTCCGACTACAACGCAATGTTTTCCTTCTGTTTCTATCTGATAATATTCGAGTAATTTCAAGATACCCAATGGAGTTGCCGGCAGGAACGTATCGATCCCTGCGACCATTTTTCCTACATTTTGGGGGTGAAATCCGTCGACGTCCTTATAAACGGACACTGCATTGATAACAGCATCTTTATCTATATGAGCAGGAAGAGGAAGTTGTACGATAACGCCATCAACCTCAGGATCGTTATTAGCGAAATCCACGACGCCCAAGAGTTCTTCCTGGGAGACATTAGAGGGAAGTTCATACACAGAAGACATCATACCCACGGAATGGCAGGCTTTTTCTTTATTTCTTACGTAGGTATGACTTGCGGGGTCATCACCGACAATAATAGCCACGAGATGTGGGGCTCTTTTGCCGGAATCTAAAATTTGTGCCACTTCTTTTTTTATATCCTCTTTTATGGATGTTGCGACTTCTTTACCGTCGATTATTTTCATATCAAAATATATTATAGATTATTTTTTACCTTTCATTGCACGCATCATATTATTTCTTCCCTCCTTGCTCGACATCATTTTCATCATCTTTTTAGTATCCCCGAACTGTTTAAGGAGTTGGTTGACTTCCGTAACAGAGGTACCGCTACCTTTAGCAATTCTTCTACGGCGATTACCGTCGATAATAACGGGGTTAGCGCGTTCTTCCGGGGTCATGGAATATATGATAGCTTCCACGCTCTTAAAAGCGTCATCGTCGATATCCATATCTTTCACCATCTTGCCGGCACCGGGGATCATACCCATAAGATCCTTCATATTCCCCATTTTCTTAATCTGTTTTATTTGGGCGAGGAAGTCATCAAAGTTAAAGGTATTCTTCGCAATTTTGCGTTGAAGTTTTTTAGCTTCTTCTTCATCGAACTGTTCCTGGGCTTTTTCCACGAAAGAAACGATGTCACCCATTCCCAGGATTCTATCAGCCATACGTTTAGGATAGAAGACATCTATAGCATCCATTTTTTCGCCCACGCCGACGAATTTGATAGGTTTATCTACCACAGCTTTGATAGTCAGAGCGGCACCACCGCGGGTATCGCCATCGAGTTTTGTAAGCACCACGCCATCGTAATCAATTTTATCATAGAAGGCTTTTGCAGTATTAACGGCATCCTGACCGGTCATAGAGTCGACGACAAATAGCGTTTCCTGCGGTTTAACATTGTCCTTGATAGCAGCTATCTCGTTCATCATCTCCTCATCCACTGCGAGTCGACCCGCAGTATCTATTATCACGGCTGAATAGCCCATTTCACGGGCATACTTAATAGCATCCTTAGCAATTTTAACCGGATCTTTACAATCGGTGTCGGAGTAAACGGGGACATTTATCGACTCACCGAGGACTTTAAGCTGGTCAATAGCGGCGGGACGGTATACGTCGCCTGCTACAAGCAACGGCTTTTTAGATTTTTTATTCCTTATATAATTGGCAAGTTTAGCAGAGAACGTCGTTTTACCTGAGCCTTGCAGACCGGCAATCAGGATAATGGAAGGACTTCCCTTAAGGTCTATTTCCGTGTGTTCGCCTCCCATCAGGGCCGTGAGTTCGTCATGAACTATCTTGACGAGCAGTTGGCTGGGAGAAACAGAGACGAGAATCTTTTGTCCGAGCGCTTTTTCCTTTATACTGTCGGTAAATGTTTTTGCGACCTTATAGCTTACGTCGGCTTCAATCAGAGCCTTTCTTACATCTTTCAGGGTTTCCGCAACATTAATTTCAGTAATATAACCTTGTCCCTTTAAAATTTTAAAGGACCTCTCCAATCTTTCACTTAAACTTTCAAACATAATGTTGTTATTATTAAATAGTTGTTATTTTTAATTAAATTAATTATTAAACTGACACAGCGGCTTTAATATGGGGGTGCGCCGTATAATTTTCGAGGGAAAAATCCTCGTATTTAAAATCGAAGATGGACTTTACGTCGGGATTTATCTTCATCCGAGGGAGAGGATACGGCTGACGAGTAAGTTGCAGTTCGGATTGTTCAATATGATTAAGATATATATGAGCATCGCCGAGGGTATGAACAAATTCTCCGGGCTTATAGCCTGTAACCTGTGCCATCATCATAGTCAGCAAGGCGTATGAGGCGATATTAAAAGGAACGCCGAGGAACACGTCACAGCTTCTCTGATAGAGCATACAGGACAACTTATCGTCGGCGACATAGAATTGGAACATAAGGTGGCAAGGTGGCAACGCTATACGTTTCAAGTCGCCCACATTCCATGCAGAGACGATATGGCGGCGTGAAAACGGGTTATTTTTCAGAGAGTCGACGACTTCCGATATCTGGTCGATAGTCTCTCCTGTTACGGATTGCCATGAGCGCCATTGAGCGCCGTATACGGGGCCGAGGTTTCCGTCAGCATCCGCCCACTCGTCCCAAATAGAAACATTATGTTCTTTAAGATACGCAATATTGGTATCTCCTCTTAAGAACCACAACAATTCGTAGATAATCGACTTCAGATGAAGTTTTTTTGTTGTCAGAATAGGAAATCCATCTTCAAGGTTGAAGCGCATCTGATAGCCAAAAATTCCTTTTGTTCCGGTGCCTGTACGATCTTCACGCACATTACCGTCAGTCAGAATTTTACTTAATAATTCGAGATATTGTTTCATAATCAGGTTTCGAGAACGATAATAAAATATTAGCCGAGAAGCATTCCTACCATAATAGCTGACAAGAGAGCTGTCGAGGCTGCGGTGAGCAAAGCGCGTATACCGAATTTAGCGAGCAGTGGCCGTTTATTCGGAGCGAGGGAGCCTATACCTCCTATTTGTATACCAATAGAGCTGAAGTTTGCGAATCCGCAGAGAATATATACAGCCATGATTATTGATTTCGGCTGGAGTGAACCGGCTGCGAGCATATTTTTCAGGGCATCATAACCGACGAATTCGTTAACGATAGTTTTAATACCAAGAAGTTGTCCCAATTCTAACACATCAGGTCCCGGAACGCCAATAAGCCACATGATAGGAGAAAAGGCATAACCGACTATAAATTCGAGAGAAAGACATTTATACGGAGTATTAGCTGCAATCATCTCATTGAGATCTGTCCATGCGCCTATTTTAGCAAATATAAAATTGACGAGGGCTATCAGGGCAATAAATACGAGGAGCATAGCAGCAACATTAACAGCGAGTTTCATCCCTTCGATAGCGCCGTTTGCGATTACATCGAGAACATTGGCATCTTTTTTCCGCTTTTCGAGGACGACATCTTCAACTTTTCCTTCATCGGAAGGAACGACAATTTTACCTATCACCACAGAAGCGGGCGCAGCCATAACTGAAGCGGCGAGAAGGTGTTTGGCAAAAGCCACTTGGAGAACGGGGTCACCCCCTCCAAGCATTGCGATATATGCAGCGAGGACGCCACCGGCCATAGTTGCCATGCCGCCCACCATCACCATAAAAAGTTCCGAGTCCTTAACCCGGGGCAGATAAGACTTCACGATGAGGGGAGCCTCTGTTTGTCCCATAAAGATATTTCCGGCGAGCGAGAGACTTTCCACACCGGTAAGTCCCATAATCTTGGAGAAGAATTTGCCGAGCCATTTTACGACAAACTGAATAATTCCCCAATGGAACAACAGGCTTGATATCGCAGAGAAGAAAATGATTGTAGGGAGGATGCTAAAAGCGAACACATAGCCAATAGAGTCATTATTAAACAAGTTACCAAACAGAAAGGATGTTCCTGCTGCAGCAGAGAGGTTAATATACACAAATATTTTTCCCAGCCATTCAAACAATTTGGATACGAATGGAATATACAAAATACATACGGCGATAATCACTTGAAAAAGCAGAGCGCTAAGTACGAATTTCCATTTAATGGCCTTTCTGTTGGTACTGCAAAGCCAAGCGATAAAGAGAACTACGACAAGTCCCAATAATGCGCGAGCCACGCCACCCAAAGAAATATGAGGTTTAAAAGAGGAAATTGTTTCAAGTATAACGGCATTACTGTTTTTTGGCTGTTGTGAAGTAAGATTCTCCGAAGCGGCTTCCTCGGGCACCTCAAACGACAACGCTGTAGTATCGCCTATGGCCTGTTCATTGTCTATACCTTGAGACAGCACCGACTCAGTCGACTGCGCAAAAATTTTTTTACCTTGGGCGGCGTTGACAACAGCACCCAAAATTATGAAGGAGACACACACAGCTGCCACAACATAAAAAACCTTCTTTATCATAGAATTCTTAAAAATCATCTGTACCTTTATTTATTACGCATTATTATTTATTCTTTTATTTTTTTCGTCTCTGAATCGGATAGCTGCAGAATAATCTTCTTGAGCGACAGCCGACAACATCTTCTCTTCAAGTTCTTCCATAGAGAGTTGTCTCAGAATTTCATCATCAAAAAAATCGTCCTCATCGTCATTCATCGGGCGCTCCGTCTCCAAATAAGCGTTTGCTTTTTCGAGAACATTTTTATCACAGAAGATTTCCGCATTAAAGCGTATGGCCATGGCTATTGCATCAGAAGCACGCGAGTCGACTTCTATTGACGTACCGTCGGCATACATAAAATGCATTGAGGCAGCAAAGACCCCTGCGTTAAAATCCTTAAGTATAACATAAGAGACCTTACAATTACTTTTAATAAGGAAATCTTTAAACATGTCATGAGTAAGCGGTCTGACGGGCTGTTCTCTTCTAAGGGCAAAAATGATAGAAGCAATTTCTCTTGCCCCCATTGCAATAGGCAGTTGGTATTCATCGTCCGCGGATCTGAGCACCAGCACTGCCGGTTCTTCATTTTTATCGTAATCCACGACTCCGCCGACTTCAAACCTAATCAAATTATTCTCCTGCATATTTAACACTCTACACAAAATATCAATCTGCAAATTTATAAAAATTTTCTTCATGGAAACGTACATTTTATGTACTTTTGCCAATTATAATATTTTTAATTAAAATTAAGTTATAGAATGAAGAAATTACTTTTACTTTTAATCTCGTTAGTTTTGCTTTTACCGCTCTCTTATGGACAGAGTGTCAGTGTAGATACTGCATCTAACACAGCAAAAAAATGGTTGGCAATAAATGGCACCGAATGTAACGAATTTGTATGCGCATACACTGCTACCGATGCTCAGAACAGGGATTTATTTTACATTTTCAACGGCAAAGAAGCTAATGCATTCGTTATTGTCTCAGCAGACCAAAAGATTAAGCCGATATTGGGATATTCGACCGAAGGCATGATAGACATCAACAACATGCCCGTCAATGCAGCCGAATGGCTCGACGGATATAAAGAAGAGATTGAGGTAATCTTAAATATGCCCGGCATACAGGCTCATCAGGAATGGAAGTCGATCAACGATGGCACATACTCAGCGAAATCGGAGACGGCAGTAAATCCGTTACTGACCACAAACTGGGATCAGGGTTGGCCATATAATGCTATGTGTCCTGGCAACTCAATGACCGGCTGTGTAGCAACAGCGATGGCTCAGGTTATGAAATACTGGGAACACCCTATCCACGGCTATGGCAGCTCTGCTTACTATCATGCCACATACGGCGTATTATCCGCCAATTACGGCGAGACGTACTATAACTGGAACAACATGCCAAACCAGTGCAACACGTCGAACCCTGCTGTAGCAACATTGATGTTCCATTGTGGTGTAAGTGTACAAATGGACTATTCGCCTCAAGCCAGCGGCGCATATACGGAAAATGTTCCGGCCGCATTCAAACAATATTTCGGTTACAGTTCGGAATGTGTGTTTTTAAGCAAAGACGACTATACTAACTGGGCAGATATGGTAAAAGCCGAACTTGATGCAAGTCGCCCGATGCTATATAGGGGTAACAGCAATGCATCCGGCGGACACGCTTTTGTATGCGACGGCTACAACACGAGCAACTTCTTCCATTTCAACTGGGGATGGAGCGGTTATGCCAACGGCTATTTTTCACTATCGAACCTCAACCCCTCCGGATATAATTTCAACTCCAGCCAGGGCGCTGTAATGTATTGTGAACCCGACTGGACTCTCTACTGTAATGAGCCCAACAACCTCGTAGTAGCCTCCTCAGGCAATAATATAATTGAGATGAGTTGGTCGGCTCCGGACCCGAGTGACTTGAACCTTGAAGGGTATCAAATAGAATTCGACGGCGAAATTATAGGAACTACTACAGGCACTGAATATTCTATTGAAAACGTCTGTTATGGCGTTCATTCAGCATGCGTTCACGCCATGTATGACAACGGATGTGTTTCCGAAACCATCGTTTGCGAAACTGTCGAAGCCGGTATTACTCCGAATCCCTCGGATTTTGCAGGCACCGCAAATGGCTCAAACGTTACTTTAACTTGGACCGCTCCCGAATGTTTAGGCACCGTAACTGCTTACAACATCTACAGAGATGATGATTTACTCGATGAGACGGAAGATCTGACTTACCTCGATTCAGAAGTCATCAACGGCACCCACAATTACTGCATTGAAGCTGTTTATGGTGAAGGCAATGTCTCAGACCAACTATGCACTGAGATTGCAGTTGATGAAGAATGTATAGCCCCGACTGGTTTAAATGCCTCCTTACTGTTTGGCAAATACTATCTTTCATGGACTGCACCGGAAGGTAAGAATTTTCACAGCTACAATGTATATCGCAACAGCGAACTTCTCGCATCAGACATTACCGAAACGCAATATACTGACACGCCTACCGGCATAGTATACACTTACGGAGTAACCGGCGTTTACACGTCATGCGAATCAGATCCCTCCATATTTGTTGTCACCGTGGGTATCGACGATATCAACAGAACACTTGCCGTTTATCCCAATCCGGCTAATGACAAAATAACGGTAGAAGGTGCTGACATAATTTCAGTAAGCATCTACAATATGTTAGGTCAATCGGTTAAGACAGTATCATGCGACAGCAATAGCACTTCAATTGATATAAAAGGCTTAAGCAACGGCATATACATGTTAGATATAAACACTGTCTCCGGCAGCACACGCAAACAGATTGCTATTCAATAGCAAGCAAGAAGAATATATCATAAAAAAAAGCCGTCAGAATTCATCTGACGGCTTTTTTTATGCGACGACTGCGTCGTCTTTATCTTTTAATCACTTTGGAGATTGTTGTTTCACCATTGACAGTAACAGCAATTAAATACATCCCGCGATTATACTTAGCCATATTGACATTTACAGAAGTGTCGAATTTAGTGCGTTTAGCAATCACTCTTCCCATGGCATCGAATATGGAATATTCAGTATCACCGGCTTCAGAGACTCTTATAGTAAGGATATCGTTTATCGGATTCGGAAATACTTCCACTGAAGGCACAGCTACATCATCAACACCGTAGCAATTGTCTATATGAACTATGATTGTGTTTTCGGATATATATCCGTTTTCGCTGACAGTTGTAAGGGATATTTCAAGAACATCGCCCTGAACAGTAGCCAGGTCGAGCGACAAAAATCTATCGGTAGCACCTGTAGACCATTCGTAAGACACAAAGTGTTCGCCTCCATCGAGCAGGAAAGAAACATATCTGCACACTGTAGTATCTGTTCCGAAAGGAATTTCGTCCGGGCGATCCATTTCAATACCGAAGAAATTGAGGTAATACTCTGCGAGTGTCTCTCTCGGTGTTCCCAGTGGTTGGATACCGCCATATTCAAAAGAAGCGCCGATAACCTTATAATTTCCGGCGTCGTATGCGGTAGCGCAGCCAAAAACATCGGGGTCATTATTAAACAATTGAATTGCTGGAGAAATGGCTGTCTGATAATCTATACGATTATTATCACTGTCGTATCCATAAGAAAGGTCTTCGGTAAACGAGCCGGAAACGCCCACAAGGGTACTAACACCGTTAATCCAGCTCTGTTCGTTATTCCCCCCCTGTACGCTAAAATACGGAAACAAGCCGTAATCGTTATCATAAGCCCAGAAAGAGCTTCCTTCGAGATAAAGGTTACCGCCGGCATCAAGATAATTCACAAGAGTCTGAGTTTCCCCTTCAGTAAGAGCGTGATTATAGCTAAAGACGCCAAGTGATAAAAACACGGCTTTATATTGCTGAAGTTCAGAGAGTGTCGGCATAGAAGTATAAGAAGGAACCTGTGTCCCTGTCAGAGAATATACATCTTCCACAAAAACAGGCATGGAATTATGGTTTTTATCAAGGTCGACGACAACAAGTGGGGATTGTCCCATAAAATGTACGATATTCTTATCATACGTTTTACCCATATCATCTACAAACGACGAGTGAAAATAAACCACAAAACTTTCATTGGGGCATTCCTCACTGACGACAAACTCATAATCCACCGTGGCACTGCCATTAATAGCGAGCAGACTGATATTCTCGGAATGGTTTGAAACAGAAGTAAAGATATCTGTTTCGTCGACTGTAACGACAGCATCTGTACATGGATAATCTCCGGTATTTGTATATGTAATAGACATTTTTGCTGTTTCTCCTACTTCTACCACTCCATCGCCGTCGCCGTCAACTTCAATAAAAGCGACGGAAGATATTGAGACTACAGGAGCCTTAACCGGTGTATAGAATGTAAACGACACATTGCCATCATCAGCCACAAGAGAGAAAGAAGTCATAGAGGAATATGCTTCGGGAGAAATGGCTGCAGCAATATTATCAATGGTAATAGAGCTACCGACAGCTATATTTGGCAGTTCAAGTGAGTCCATATTTAACGTAACAAAATCGCGATCACATATCAGAGCGGCATCTCCACCTTCGAAATCGACATTTCCGGAGTTAGTCACAGTAAGTAATAGCGACATAATATCTCCATGGTTCATTATACCGTCATGATTACCTTGGACGTCATCAAACAGGCATGCGACTGCGAGTCTTGCCCCATGGTCTTTAACTGTAAGTTTTTTTGAAAAGTGGAAGAGGTTATGTCCTGTAATATGTAGCGTCAGCTCATCATTTAAGGCAAGTTGCAACTCGGAAACATCCATCGAGAAATGTCCATTTTCATCTGAGGTAGTACGAGCGAGTAATTCGTCGCCTTTCATAAGAGCTATCCTCGCATTAGGAGCATTTGTCTCCATTTCTACAGAAGCATCACCCAAAATAATTATATCTGAGCCTATTATTGCAACTTCAGATGGTTTAGCGCTCCAGACATCCATAGAAGGGTCGCCAAAGAGATTCAGTTCAAAGGCTGTCCATCTGAAATATTCGTCATAAAGCAGCCAGGAGACATCATATTCTTTAGAGAAACTGTTAGCCTCACCTATATAAGAATAGCCTCTATTAAACAGTCCGTCATAGAAAAGTCTGTCATAGAACTGAGAAGAGCTGTTTGTATTACCGGGCATATACCATCCATAACGAGAGTTGGCGATACAAGCGACATTTCCTGTCTCAAGGGTAGTGAATTCTTCGGCAAAACAATCTGCCGTGCCATAAGAGGTTACGCTGGTAGTCCTATTATCGAAAGAGCCGTTATAACAGCCCTGGGAATAATGTATTACAAAAGAATGGTTGATGCCGTTATTTTTAAAATTGGCCGTTGTAAGAGCTGAGGCATTAATCTTCATATTAATCGTAACATTAGAATGTCCGAGGTGATTGATAATATGGACACCGGTCTCATTATAATTTTCCTTAATATCAGCTAATCCCCATGATCTATCTCGTTCATAGAGATAAGACACCGAGAAATTATCGGGAAGTCCGCCGGTAGTAAAGCCGTGGTTATTTGTACCGGTTACTATTTCGTCCTTATAGTTTCCACCCCAAGTTTGAGCATCAAGCGACTCGCCCATCATCAACGCTTTCTCAATATCATTTACTACAGGCGAATCCTGATAGAGTGTCTGTTTATTGATTACATTATTTAATTCCTCGGGACTATCAACACAAAATCTTCCGACGGCGACTTCAGCATAGAGGTCTTCTTCGCCAATCTCACCCCAGAGTTCATTATTATTATCATTCCAGTTTCCGTCAAGGTTTGAGTAATACATATCCGAAGGGATACAAGGGTCATCGAGGGCAGTAAGGCCGCGGCAAGGGACAATGTTATCCTCCTCATTACGAGTGTCGGCATCACCGACAAAAATTAAAAAGCTGATACCGTAATTGGTATAATAATCAATAACACAATTTCTAATCTGTTCCTGAGCGTCATTACCGCTATAATTAGCGTAAATATCTTCTACTGTCTCTATGGAAACAAAAAATCCCATCTGATTTTTCAACGTCACATATTCTGCAAGATAAGGTTTAAATTCTTCCGAAGTAACTATAAGCATATCTACTTCGTCACCTCTTGTTTTAGTTGCAGACGAATAGGTATCAATATATGACACATCGTCGGCAATACTTTTTATTCTTTTAACGGTTTCTGCATCGTTATACACAGGAAGTTTACAACGATAATTGTCTGAGACGTTTTCCAAAGTAATACTTTTAATAAAACGGATAGAATTTTGCGACGGGTTGTATACGACGGGACAAATTTGAGCTGTTGTTATTCCGTGTCCTCTAAGGAAATAAGTCTTGTTGGCTGTAACAGGCGACAAAGGATATATCCCGTCGGAATTATAAATCTCGTCATTCTCCACGGGAGAGGGGGGAAGGCAATCGCTTGATATCGGCTGCGGAGTAATTGCTGGCATCAACTTACCTTCAGCCGTCTCATCATAAAAGACGACCTCTTTAACTACCACGTCAGTAGAAGCAGTTTGTGCGGACTGCAGCCATGAATACGCCATCATAGGCAACACCGGATTCCCGGGCACTGCAGTATTTGCTATCTGTTTATAAGTCAGCTCCACATAATCCCCACTACGGGAGATTTGCGGATAATCAAAATTAATAGTCACAACCTGCGCATTCGTTATCACTGCGCATAAGATAAAAAGAAAGAAGAACAATATCTTTTTCATAGGTAATTAAAATTTCAAATAAAACTTGCAAAGATAGTGAAATTAATTAACATTTAACAATTAAGAATTAACAATTGGTGGAGAGAGAGTAAAATGGGTCAGTATATTTTTTTCCGAATTAGCAAAAATGTTATATCTTTGTAGGTTGTAACAAAATATAACGTCTTGCTTATGCGCAAACGCGTCATTTTTATCATGGTCTTAATGACTTTACTACTTACCGGTAATGGCATTCTCAACGCACAAAACGCGGAGAACAAGCTATTTAGAGTAGGCTTTAAGGTCGCGCCAAACTATTCGTGGATAAACTATAAGACTCCCGGATACAGCTCAGGGGGCGGTGGAATCGGTTTCTCTGTGGGATTCGTCAGCGATTATTTTATTGCTGACAACATATATGTAGAGACGGGTTTTAATTTTTACAGCATAAAATTAGATTACAGTATGCCGTACAGTATGGCTCCGGACAGTGTATTATCTGAGACTACGAGTGGCACTCTCACAAGAAACGGTAAATTGCATTATTTTGAGATCCCTGCCTCCCTTAAATACTGTTTTATATCAAAAGGAATATTAAGCATGTATGCTCATACGGGCGTTCAGTTCGGATTTAATTACAGAGCTAAGGTCAACCAGACTTTTTCCTATACCGATGAAACGGGTCATTCTTACGAATACGCGCAAGAGAAAGTCAAAATAGATGAAGATGTCGCAACCTTCAAATTCTCGTATTTCATCGGTGGCGACTGCGAATTCGCCATTTCTAAAGACCTGTCGGTTTTTTTGGCGTTAAATTTCAACATTGCGCTGACGAATATGCTTTCGAGTTTTAATACGTTGTATCCGGCACAATTAAACAGAGCATACCCACGTTGTATTGAATTGTCTACCGGAATATTTTTTTAAGATGAAAGAAATTAAAGAAAAGATTGTTAACGCCCTCCGCGATTTTTTTAATAAGGCTGGGTTTACAAAAGCTGTATTGGGCTTATCAGGCGGAATGGACTCCGCTCTAGTTTTTGCGTTAGGAGTGGAAGTTCTCGGCAAGGAAAATGTTTTACCTGTTCTACTCCCTTCCATATATTCGACTTCACACTCTGTAAGTGATTCTCTTGAGATGATAGCGAACCTTGGAACGGACCATACAGTCATCCCTATTAAAGATGTTTATGACGCCTCTCTAAGAACTCTCGCCCCGATATTTGGCGACGCTCCCTTCGATGTAACCGAAGAAAACCTTCAGGCAAGGATTCGCGGGATGCTTTTGATGGCTATCTCCAACAAACAACGTCGTCTTCTATTGAACACCTCTAATAAAAGTGAGCTGTGCGCAGGATACGGAACCCTTTATGGCGACCTTTGTGGCAGCATCTCCGTGATTGGCGACCTGTATAAAACAGAGGTCTATGAACTCGCAAAATACATCAATAGTGAAAAACATGTTATCCCCGATAACATCATTAATAAGCCACCTTCGGCAGAGTTGCACTTCGGACAAAAAGATTCTGACGCCCTACCCGATTATCCTATTCTCGATCCGATTTTGAGAGCTTACGTTGATGAGAAAAAAGACTTGAATGCCATTATAGACATGGGCTTCGACAAAAAAACCGTGGGAAGAGTAATACAACTTGTTAACTCGGCTAAATTTAAAGCCTCCCAATTACCACCTAAGATTATTATTTAAAACGATATTTGAAAGATTTATTATATTATATATGAAAAAATTATTTATGTTGACTGTGGTATTATTGACCACTATGACTGTGAGCAGAGTAATTGCTCAAAATGTATCCGATTATTTCGATTTCAATAAACGCAGCGAAGTTTATTTCAGCTTCGCAATCAATAACAAAGAAGACTTACAAGCTCTTGCTCAAACCATTTCCATCGACAAATATGAAAACGGCATCGCTACCGCTTACGCAAATAAAAGAGAATTTAAGGCATTCTTGACCTTCGGCTATGAACCTACTATTCTGACTGCTCCGTCAATGAAACAAAGTTCCGACGAACTGACTATGTATACATTGGAAGACTTTAATTCCAAAGCTCCTTACGAATGGGATTCATACCCCACTTATGATGCCTACGTTGCTATGATGAATCAATTTGAGACGGATTACCCTGCATTGTGCGAGACAATCAATTTCGGAACGACAGTAGATGGAAGACAACTTCTCATCTGTAAAGTCACAAGTGGAGAAAACCCAACGAAAAAAGCCAAGGGCTTATATACGGCCACTATTCACGGAGATGAGACCACCGGTTATGTTCTGATGCTCAGACTTATCAACTATTTACTTTCCAACTATGGTACTAACCCGCGTATAACCAATATGCTTGATAATATGGAAATATGGATTAACCCGCTTGCAAACCCCGACGGAACATTTCATGCAGGCAACAACTCCGTTTCCGGCTCCCAACGATATAATGCCAATAATGTAGATTTAAACAGAAACTACAAGGATAACGTCTATGGCGATCACCCCGACGGCGAAGCCTGGCAACCTGAGACTTTAGCTTTCTTCGATATGGAAGAAGAAAACAGGTTTACCTTAAGTGCAAATCTCCATGGCGGCGAAGAAGTATGTAACTATCCGTGGGACAACACCTATACACTTCATGCCGACAACGACTGGTGGTATTACGTATGCCGCGCTTATGCCGACACCGTCCACGTATATAACTCCAATTATATGACCGCCCTCAACAACGGTATAACCAACGGAGCTCAATGGTATATGGTTTCCGGTGGAAGACAGGATAACGCCAACTATTATTATAACACCAAGGAATTCTGTCTCGAAATTAGCGACACAAAGACTCTGCCTGCATCTCAACTTCCGAATCACTGGAATTGGAACTACCGATCATTCTTAAATTATCTTGAAGAAGCATTATACGGCATCCATGGCACATGTACCGATGGAGCCACCGGCGAATATGTCGCCTGTGAAGTATTTATAGAAGGTCATGATTTCACCAACTCTCACGTATACAGCAACCCTGCCACCGGATATTATGTCAGACCTATTAAAGCCGGCACCTATACAATTACCTATACGGCTCAGGGATACGACCCCGAAGTAAGAACAGTCACCGTAGCAGATGGCGCACAGGTCGTTCAAGATGTTGTGTTCAACTACACGGGTATGACGATAGGATTCTCTGCAAATAACACAGAAGTTAACGTCGGCGGTCAGGTAACTTTCACCGACGAGTCCTTTTCCCAGAATCCGATTACATCATACGAATGGTACTTCGACGGAGGCACTCCTTCAACAAGTAATGTGGCTAACCCGACCGTAACCTACAGCACTGAAGGCGCTTTCGATGTAACAATGGTAATCAGTGACGGCACCGAAACCAAGACTTTAACAAAAGAAGATTATATCACCGTTACCAATCAACTCCTCATGCAACAGGGGACAACTACTGCATGCAGCGGAACATTCTACGATACGGGCGGTCCCAATGGAGCATACTCCAACAATGAAGACCTGACTCTGACAATTTACCCCGCGACAAATGATGCAAAGGTCAAGATGACTTTTACCGAATTCGACGTTGAAACAAACAGCGGATGCACCTACGATTACCTGCAGGTTTTCGACGGACCGAGCACCTCTTCTACCCTTTTAGGAAGATTCTGCGGAACCACCAATCCAGGACCGTTTACCTCTACATCGTCCGATGGCGCATTGACATTTAAATTTCATTCCGACTATTCTTCTACCGGATCCGGATGGAAAGCCACTATGGAATGCGAGGGCGGCACGACACCAACTCCGCCGATTGCTAATTTCACAGGAACCCCCACAAGTATCCTTACCGGAGAGACAGTCAGCTTCAGCGACCTCTCGGAAAACGAACCGACAAGTTGGGCATGGACTTTTGAAGGCGGCACTCCGTCTACAAGTACAGCACAAAACCCTGTGGTAACTTACAATACAAGCGGCTCTTTCGATGTTACCCTCGTAGCTACTA
>JAQVPY010000144.1 GCA_028701815.1 Bacteroidales bacterium
CCCATTGTTATCATTGTGATTTTCAAAATCTTTCTCATTTTGTTTTTATTCTTCACATCCTTACCGGACGGTTTGATTATTTTATTTTTGCTACTCATTGTTTTAAATGGATTTTGCATACACGTGAAAAACACAACGATGCTTTCATCATTGTACGCGGGTTAAAAAAATAGAATTATAACAATAGGAAATTACTCTCGAAAGGAATTATCCGAGAGCGAACGAAGGGACAATCTGCATAGAAAGCGCAGATTGTTTACTAAACCAAATCCGATTTAATTGTTTTTGTCATGCGACAAAGATACGATAAATTTTGTTATCCCCAAAGCACACTCCGCAACTCGCTCATAATTCACAATACTCAAATTATCCTTCGGCGTATGTGTAAGTTCTTGAATCTCGAAATTCTCGATAAACCACTGCGAGCTGACGGCAATTGCAGGACAACCGTTTTGCAGAAACATACTATGGTCGCCTTGATACCACGGCAATCCTTCTGTTATTTCAGGTGTATTCCAAAGAACTTCATACAATGCGTCAAGGATATTCTCCGGCAGATTGAAAGGCGAGAAGCACGAAACTCCTTCTTTGTATCCGGCTCCGTCAATGTTGATATTCAAAAGCATTTCGCCGAATTGACCAGCATTTTGCTCCATATACTTCACTTGCCCCGGTGCGCCATAATAATCTTCTCCGTTGAGGATAACTAATTCTATCGGATAGTTCTGTGATTTTTCTTTCAACAGTTCTGCTAACAGCAATACGATAGCAACTCCTGTTCCATTGTCGATTGCTCCGGGTGTGCTGATTTTGGTGTCAATGTGGGCGGTAATAAGTATTCTGTCTTTTGTTTGATTGCTATTTCTTCCTATGACGTTGAATGCCGTTTCGGAAATCCGGATCGCTTTTGATTCCAATTCCACCGTCTGACCCGCATAAGCAAGCAGTTTTTCGCCTTCGGTATCTTTCATATAAACCGACGGAATATCAAAATCGCCATCCTCGAACATTGGAAACGGATAAACGCCACCCGCACTTATCGCATTACGTTCTGTGGCACAAATCAATGCTTTTGGATTGCCTTTCTCTAATAAAGAAACAATATGTTGGTGTTCTTCGGGATTCCAAAACGGAAATTTCTTCGGAGCAATTTGCTGGGAGGCAATCTCTCCATACAGAAGAACGATTTTATCTTTAATGTCGATTTGTTCCAATTGGGCAACCGTATTAATGGCAGTCAATTTGCCTTTTACAGAACATCCTAATGAGTATTCGGAAGAAAATACTTCAAATGATTCTCCATTGCAGGTCAGCGTTGCTCCCTCGGTTTTCCAGTCGATAGCGGATAGTTCGGTTGATTCGATTTGCCAACCTAATTCTTTCAAAACTTTTTTGGTGTAAGCTGTTGCTTGGCGGTTTTTCTCACTCCCAACACGACGTTCGCCGATTTCAGCACATAATACTTCCAAATGTGATTTTGCTTTTTCTGTTAATGTTCTTTTGTCCATATCTTGATTCTATTAAAATTGAGAGGACAAAGGTCGCAGTTGTCAGTATGGCAAAATTGTAAAAAAGAGACATTTGCGATTAGTTGAAATAATCAGAGTGCGGAGGACAGGCATCTAAATATTCGCTTGGCGTGTAGCCCGATAGCGACTTAAATTCTTTAATCATGTGCGATTGGTCGAAATAGCCACATTCGTAAGCAAGCGTTGTAAGCGATATTTGCGGAGTTGTTTCAAGTATATGTAATGCTTTCTGAAATCGTATCGTCCGTGAAAACTCTTTTGGATTAGAACCAACATACTCAGAGAATACTCTTTGAAACTGTTTTGTACTCAAACAAGCAGTATCAGCCAACTTCATAATATCAGTCTGACCGGAGTTTATCAGTCGGATAGTTGTTTCAATTCGTTTTAGATTATGTTCAGCCAGACGGCTAAGACGTTTTAGTAAGAATTGTTCAATCAAGAGGATACAAATTTGGTCATCCTCTGTACTTGTAAGAGATTGCTCCAACTCTGCTAACTCTTTATCCCTTAAATCTCCCGCCGTTACACGCAGGTTATTCAGTTTGTTGATTGGTAAATTGAAGAATGCCCGTACCCCGACAGATTTGAAAACAACGGAAATCATATTGATTTGCCCTGTATATTCAAGGTCGGCGAAAGTTTTCTCCTGACCATTAAGAAATACGCGAGGGTGCAGGTCGTTGTCGTGAACTGACAATAGTCGGTTGCCACGGTGGAATATCAGATTCATCATGCCCGTGGGTACAGTCCGCGCCAATGCGGGAGAATCACAAGCTGTTTTCAACAGCCAGTAATTCTTCACATACGGCGTAAGTAATGCCGAGGGTTGTATGATTTTGAATTTTTCCATTTAACGGGCAAAGGTAATCACTCTATGGATTATGGGATTGTAAAAAAGAAACATTTATACTTGCGTCAGATTTAGTATTTTTCTATAATCCCCATCCCTTTTCTTCCTGAATTCATTACTCAACAATGCCTTTACAGAGAAAATATTCTCTTCGGAAGGATCTGCCGATAGTTCCTGTCCACCTAAAGCTGTGATTATCTCTTCTAGCTGCTGAATGATTATCTTGCTGATACCTTTATTCAGATAATCTTCTTCGCCAATCAAGTAACCAATTTCGTAGGTATGATTCTTTTCTGTTACATCTCCATATAAATCCTCGAAATCGTGCCCTTCTTCCTCCAATTCTTTCAGAAAAAAACAATCGGCATAAAGGCAATAGCCAATCTTTCGGTCGTTATGATAAACAATGAAGTGCGACAGGAAATCGTATTTGCCGTCTTTGTTGGTTACTTCGTCCAACCAAGCATTCCGTTGTCCTTTGCCATCGGGGCACAATCTCTTGTAGATATATTCCTTATCGAGCCATTTCTCGAACAGAGGAATGTCTTCGGGGAGCAGGGGTTTTAATGATATGTCGCTTTGGTTGATTAACACGGGGTTATTTATTGGGCTGAACAAAAGACCAATGAGTATGTATGATTTTCCACTGATTGGGCGACTCTAATTTGTAAACCTCTGTACAGTTCATTCTGAATGTTTGCCCATCTCTTTGGGCTTCATAGTTATAGGTCAGAACGGCAACTTCAGCCGATAGCTGCACGGTAGGGTTTATCATTTCATACCGGTCGATTTTAATCTTACCTCTGATAGTGTTATAGTAATCTTCCAGTACTTTTTTACCTACGAGTTTGTTCTCGAAAGCAGGGTCTATGTAAACTACATCATCTGCTGATAAGTTTATAAATCCATTAGGATTTCCATTGTTCCATTGCTCTAAAGCCTGTCTTTCCAAAGCTATAATCGAAGCCTTTATTTTGTTTTCAGTCATAGCTTCCAACGTTTCAATGTTGATAGAAATTCACGGAGAATGGGACGTGCCTCGTCCGGTGTGAAGTTGTTTCCTGTTTCGGTATTCCAATGGTCGAGGTATTTCAAGTTGGTTTCCAACACTTCGTCCATTGTTACATCACGGGTAAATGCACCATTCTGATAGCAGTAATGGCAATACTCTTCGTTTTTTGTTCCGTCGGCATTCGTGCCGAAATCTTCTGCGGTTTTCATGTTCATGCCGCAGCTTTGACAAACCGGGTCGTTTGTACTATCTTCCTTACCCACCACAAAACTTTCTGAGTTGAAGTTACTGTAATAACGACCGGATTCGGCTGTAAATCTTAATAATATAAAGTCTCCGCCATCCACTCCGCCTTGATAATAGATAGAGAAATCGTCTTTCCAAATATCTTTTTTTGTATTCAAATCATCAACAACTTCCATTGTACCTTTCAGCATCACTCCTTCGAAAGAATGTTCGTCACAAAAATAAACACACGCTTTCGGGTTGTTCCGGTATTGTTTGATTCTCACAGACAGACTATTGGTATGCCAATAGAACGTTTTAATGCCTTCCTGCTTAACTGGCGCTAACATCGCCTTTGTATTTGGATAGCCATCTTCATCAACAGAACTTATGAAGCTAACGTTCTGTTTGCGAATCATGTTTTCAATTGTTTCTGCTATATTTTTCATTGTTCTGATTGTATAATTGTTCGTTTCAAATAAATCATATCCCTCAACTGTTTCCCATTCTCAAACATTTCATGGTCGCAGTTGTCCACGAAGAAATCTTTTACCGTATGGGAATATACAAATCCGAATTTGCTATAGTACGAGATTATTTCTTCAACATCGCCTGTGCCAAGTTGCAATGTATCGCATTTTCCTTTGCAATATTCAATCACATACCTCATCATCGCATTTCCATATCCTTTTCCCTGTTCGCCTTCATAGGTTGCAAGGTTCTTGATTTCGCAAGTCTTTTCATCTTCTTGCGTTACTACACAAACCGTTTTTAAGTCGGGGGCGTATAAAGCGAACAAATCTCCTCTGTCTAAATATCTTCGAATCATATTTTCTTGCTCATCGCCCAAGAGTAGCAAGTCCATGAATCGTTCTTTATCTTCGGTTATCTTTTTGATTTCCATGTATTCTTATTTTTTCATTGCTTCAAAGTTCATCGCAAAGATACAAATTGCTACAAGTCTATCGTTGTAAAAAAGAGATAATTATGTCGAAGTCGCATCCCCCTGTTTTGTATAAATTGTTTTCAGAACTCCATTTCCATAACTCGTGCTATCTTGCAATTTCCATTTGGATTCTTTGGGCTGTTCAGGAAATAGTGAAATACCTTTGCCGAGGATAACAGGAATGTGGGTTATCTGCATCTCGTCCACCAAATCGGCAGTCAACAGCATGGAAACCAACTCGCCACCACCAAACAGCCAAATATCTTTTCCCGGCTCATTACGCAGAGCAGTAATGCGTTCAATCACATTTTCCGTAATGAATTTAAGGTTTTCTTTCTCACCCCAATCATGACGGGAAACCACATAAACTGTTTTGTTGGCATACGCACCCATTGCGTCCATGTTTGATAATTCGCGCCAAGAACGACCGCCCATGATAATCATATCAATTGAAGCCATAAATTCTTTATAGCCGTAATTCATTTCTTCGGTAATGGGGAACTCCGAAAGCCATTCGATGCCGCCGTCCGGTTCAGCAATGCGTCCATCAAGTGATGCAGCGATGTAAAGGATAATTTTTTTCATGTTTCAAAAATTTAATTGTTCATACCATTGCTCGCGTACCTCAAAAAAGAAGCGTGGAATCCACACAGTTCCACCGTAGAGGCACTGGTATGCCCATTTTGCGAAACAGGTAACTCCACGCTATACCAAGTATAGCATGAACATTACATCTGTCGCCTCGCAAAATTTGAAAATTACCAGTTTTCTACGATGAGACGTTCAGCGAACGTTATGTTATATCTAAACGGACGAATCCGCTAAAATTCTATATTTATCTGATGCAAAGATAGTGATTCCAGGCAACTTATTGCTGAAATTGACTCT